>NZ_JBFUJP010000028.1:0-58184 GCF_056401315.1 Rhodococcus sp. P4_F5
TCGCAGCACAGCCCACACCGGCAGCGCCGGCACCGGCGGCGCCCGCCCCCGCGGCGGCCGCTCCCGGACCGCGTCCCGGCGCACCCGTGCCCGCCGCACCGGCACCGAAGCCGGCTCCCGCCGCTCCGGCCGCCCCCGTGGCACCGGCCGCGAGTGCCGCTCCGGCTCCCGCGCCGTCGGCTCCGGGTCCGAAGCCCGGTCCCAAGGCGCCGCGCGTTGCGAACAACCCGTACTCCTCGGCCCCGGCCGAGCGTCCCGCCCCGCGTCCGGCACCCGGTGCCCCGCGTCCCGGCGGACCGCGTCCGGCTCCCGGCCAGGGCGGTCCCCGTCCGGCTCCGGGCGCCCCGCGTCCCGCCGCAGGTCCGGGCGGACCGCGTCCGGCCCCGGGTCAGGGCGGTCCCCGTCCTAGCCCCGGCTCGATGCCTCCTCGCCCGAACCCGGGCGCGATGCCCGCACGTTCGGCACGTCCGGCCCCGGGCGCAGGTCGTCCCGGCGGCGGACGTCCGGGCGGACCGGGCGGACGTCCCGGTGGCGCCGGCGGTGGCGGTGGCTACCGCGGTGGCGGTGCCCCCGGTGCCGGTGCAGGTGCACCCGGTGCAGGTGGAGCTCCCGCCGGCGGTTTCCGCGGTCGCCCCGGTGGCGGCGGTGGCCGTCCCGGTCAGCGCGGCGCAGCAGCAGGTGCCTTCGGTCGTCCCGGCGGAGCAGTGCGCCGTGGCCGTAAGTCGAAGCGGGCGAAGCGCGCCGAGTACGAAAGCATGCAGGCGCCCGCAGTCGGCGGCGTCCGGCTGCCCCGCGGCAACGGCGAGACCATCCGTCTCGCTCGCGGCGCATCGCTGTCGGACTTCGCGGACAAGATCGATGCGAACCCCGCAGCACTCGTGCAGGCGCTGTTCAACCTCGGCGAGATGGTCACGGCCACCCAGTCGGTGAACGACGAGACCCTCGAGCTGCTCGGCGGCGAGATGAACTACGTCGTGCAGGTCGTCAGCCCGGAGGACGAGGACCGCGAGCTGCTCGACAGCTTCGACCTCACCTACGGCGAGGACGCGGGCACCGAGGAAGACCTCGAGTCCCGTCCGCCGGTGGTCACCGTCATGGGTCACGTCGACCACGGCAAGACCCGCCTGCTCGACACGATCCGTAAGGAGAACGTCGGCGAGGGCGAGGCCGGTGGCATCACCCAGCACATCGGTGCCTACCAGGTGCTCACGCACCTCAACGGCGAGGATCGTCTGGTCACCTTCATCGACACCCCGGGTCACGAGGCCTTCACGGCCATGCGTGCCCGTGGTGCGAAGGCCACCGACATCGCGATCCTGGTGGTCGCGGCCGACGACGGCGTCATGCCGCAGACGGTCGAGGCGATCAACCACGCCCAGGCGGCCGACGTGCCGATCGTGGTCGCGGTGAACAAGATCGACAAGGAAGGCGCGAACCCGGACAAGATCCGGCAGCAGCTGACCGAGTACGGACTGGTCGCCGAGGAGTACGGCGGAGAGACCATGTTCGTCGACATCTCGGCGAAGCAGGGCACCAACATCGATGCGCTGCTCGAGGCCGTGCTGCTCACCGCGGACGCCTCGCTGGACCTGCGGGCCAACCCGGACATGGACGCCCAGGGTGTCGCCATCGAGGCGCACCTCGACCGCGGCCGTGGCCCCGTTGCCACCGTGCTCATCCAGCGCGGAACGCTGCGGGTCGGCGACTCGATCGTGGCCGGCGACGCCTACGGACGCGTCCGTCGGATGGTCGACGAGCACGGCGACGACGTGCTCGAGGCGCTGCCCTCGCGTCCCGTCCAGGTGGTCGGCTTCACGTCGGTCCCCGGTGCAGGCGACAACCTGCTCGTGGTCGACGAGGACCGCATCGCCCGGCAGATCGCGGACCGTCGCAATGCGCGTAAGCGCAACGCGCTGGCCGCACGCAGCCGCAAGCGGATCAGCCTCGACGATCTCGATGCAGCGCTCAAGGAGACGAGTCAGCTCAACCTGATCCTCAAGGGCGACAACTCGGGCACCGTGGAGGCGCTCGAGGAGGCCCTGCTCGGCATCCAGATCGACGACGAGGTGCAGTTGCGCGTCATCGACCGCGGTGTCGGTGGCGTGACCGAGACGAACGTGAACCTGGCCTCGGCCTCGAACGCGATCATCATCGGCTTCAACGTCCGGGCCGAGGGCAAGGCAACGGAGCTGGCGAACCGCGAGGGCGTCGACATCCGGTACTACTCGGTGATCTACCAGGCCATCGACGAGATCGAGAAGGCCCTCAAGGGCATGCTCAAGCCGATCTACGAAGAGGTCGAGCTCGGCCGGGCGGAAATCCGTGCCATGTTCCGGTCCTCCAAGATCGGTAACATCGCGGGCTGCCTGGTCACCTCGGGCATCATGAAGCGCAACGCCAAGGCGCGCCTGATCCGTGACAACGTGGTTGTCGCGGAGACGGTCACCATCTCCTCGCTCAAGCGGGAGAAGGAAGACGCGACCGAGGTCCGCGAGGGTTACGAGTGCGGTCTGACGGTGACGTACAGCGACATCAAGGTCGGTGACGTGATCGAGGCGTACGAGCTGCGCGAGAAGCCGCGCGACTGACCGTCGCAGCGCCGTGAGGTGTGCGTCCCCGCGGGTCTTCGGACCCGCGGGGACGCACACCCCGCACAGGCCCGGTCCGACCGGCTGCCGCCGGAAGGGAGGCGCTGGTGTACCTGGGTGCGCTGGAACTGGACATCCTGCTCGGCGACGTGCGCTCCCTCAAGGAGAAGCGGTCGATCGTCAGACCCGTCATCACGGCACTGGCCAAGTACGGGGTGTCCGTCTCGGAGACCGGTGATCAGGACGTCTACCGCCGCTCGCTGATCGGGGTGGCCGTGGTC
Source organism: Rhodococcus sp. P4_F5 (assembly GCF_056401315.1). Classification (NCBI taxonomy): domain Bacteria; kingdom Bacillati; phylum Actinomycetota; class Actinomycetes; order Mycobacteriales; family Nocardiaceae; genus Rhodococcus; species Rhodococcus sp. P4_F5. The sequence continues at coordinate 2,870 of NZ_JBFUJP010000028.1, forward strand.
AGCCCGGACGTCGACCACCTCAACGGGGTGCTCGACACCTGCGAGCGTCACGTGGCGTCGCGGCCGGAACTGCAGTTGCTGGCCGTGCGACGCAGGATCTTCGGTCCAGAAGACTGAACGAGAACACACACATACTTCGGCGGCACTGCCGCCACGCACATCGGACGGCGACGCCGTCGGCACAACTTGACGGCACCGCCGTCGCGAAGAAGGGACATCCCGTCATGGCAGATCCGGCGAGGGCGCGGAAGCTGGCCAAGCGAATCTCTACGATCGTCGCGACGGCGATCGGGGGAGAGATCAAGGATCCCCGGCTGGACTACGTCACCATCACCGACGTGAAGGTGACCGCAGACCTGCACGACGCGACCGTGTACTACACGGTGCGCGGCGTCGATCTCAACACCGAGCCCGACATGGAAGGTGCGGCGGCCGGCCTGGCCAAGGCCGCCGGTTCGCTGCGGTCCAAGGTGGGCGCCGGCACCGGCGTGCGGTTCACACCGACCCTCGCGTTCGTCCCGGACACGGTGCCCGAGGCGGCGCGCCACATGGAGGAGCTGCTGGCCCGTGCACGGGCGGCGGACGACGAGGTCGCCCGGGCCCGCGAGAACGCGACCCCGGCCGGCGACGCCGATCCGTACAAGGAACCTCGCGTGGTCGACGAGGGTGACGACGCGGTCGACGAAGCCGAGTAGGGCCTTCGGTGACGACAGGACTTCGGGCATGACCGAGACCGTGCCGCCCGCCGCGGCCGGCGGCACCGAGACGGACTTCGAAGGCGCGCTCGCGCTGCTGTCCGAGGCGACGTCGGTGACCGTGCTGTGCCACGTCCACCCGGACGCGGACACCATCGGCAGCGGACTCGCGCTGGCCCAGGTGTTCAGCCGCCGGGGAACACCCGTCCAGGTCTCCTTCGCGCAGCCCGACGAGCTGCCGGAGTCGATGCGCGACCTGCCCGGGGTCGACCTGCTGGTCCGGCCGGACCAGGTCGCGGCCGAGGTGGACCTGGTGGTCACCGTCGACTGTGGCAGCCGCGGTCGGCTCGGCGTGCTCGGCAACCGTCTCGACGGTGCCCGCACCAGCCTGGTCCTCGACCACCACCGGTCCAACACCCGGTACGCCCAGTTCAACCTCGTGGACGACTCCGCGGAGTCGACGACGGCGATCCTGGCGCGTCTGTTCGACGCCTGGGGTGTGGAGATCGACGCGGACCTGGCGCACTGCCTGTACGCCGGACTGGTCACCGACACCGGTTCGTTCCGCTGGGTGCAGCCGGGCACCCACCGGTTGGCCGAGCGGCTGATCGACACCGGCATCGACTCCACCGCCATCGCGCGTCGGCTGCTCGACACCCACCCGTTCGGCTGGCTGCCGATGCTCTCGGCGGTGCTCGGCACGGCCCGGCTGGTGCCCGACGCCGTCGGCGGCCGTGGCCTGGTCTACGCGTTGGTGCGGAACGCCGACACGGCGGGCATGGGCGCCGAGGAGATCGAGAGCGTCATCGACATCGTCCGCACCACCGCGCAGGCGGAGGTGGCGTCGGTCCTCAAGGAGATCCGGCCCGGCGAGTGGTCGGTCTCGCTGCGCTCGAAGTCCGCGGTCGACGTGTCCGAGGTCGCCGAGGGGCTCGGCGGGGGCGGGCACCGCTTCGCATCGGGCTACACCGCGTTCGGCGACGCCGACGAGGTCGTCGCCGGGCTGCTTGCCGCGTTCGGGTGAACCGTCGCGTTGGCTGAACCGTCGTCGCGGCGCATCCTCGGGCTGGCCGTCCCCGCGTTGGGGGTACTGGCCGCCGAACCGCTGTACCTGCTCTTCGACATCGCGGTGGTGGGCCGGCTCGGCGCACTCCCGCTGGCCGGCCTCGCCGTCGGCGGGCTGATCCTGGCGATGCTCAGCACCCAGCTCACCTTCCTCTCCTACGGCACCACCGCGCGGGCCTCCCGTCGGCACGGCGCCGGCGACGAGCGCGGCGCGGTCGCCGAGGGGGTGCAGGCCACCTACCTGGCGGTCGGCATCGGCCTGGCGGTGGTGGCCGCCGTGTACGCCGTCGGGGGCCCGGTCACCTCGGCGATCGCCGGCGGCGGCGACATCGCCGCCGAGGCGCTGTCGTGGCTGCGGATCGCCGTCTTCGGCGCGCCGCTCATCCTGGTCGCGATGGCGGGCAACGGATGGATGCGCGGGGTGCAGAACACGCTGCGGCCGCTGCGGTTCGTGCTGGCCGGGCTGGGGCTCTCGGCGATTCTGTGCCCGGTCCTGGTGCACGGCCTGCTCGGCGCGCCGCGCTGGGAACTGGCCGGGTCCGCGGTGGCCAACGTGGCCGGCCAGACCGTGACCGCGGCCTGCTTCGTGGTGGCGCTGCTGCGCGAGCGGGTGCCGATGCGCCCGCACGCGTCGGTGATGCGCGCGCAGGTGGTGCTGGGCCGGGACCTGATCCTGCGCAGCCTGGCCTTCCAGGCCTGCTTCCTCTCCGCGGCGGCCGTCGCGGCCCGGTTCGGCGCCGCCGCCGTCGCGGCGCACCAGGTGGTGCTGCAGCTGTGGAACCTGGTGGCGCTCACGCTGGACTCGCTGGCGATCGCCGCGCAGACCCTGGTCGGGGCGGCGCTGGGGGCCGGCAACGCCGCGACCGCCCGGGAACTGGCCGGCCGGCTGACGCGGTGGTCCACGGTGTTCGCCCTGGCCCTGGCCGGCGTGTTCGTGCTGGCCCGCTCGGCGGTGCCGGGCCTGTTCACCGACGACCCGGCGGTGCTCGACCAGATCGGCACCATCTGGTGGATCTTCGCGGCGATGATCCCGGTCGCCGGTGTGGTCTTCGCCCTCGACGGGGTGCTGCTGGGCGCGGGCGACGCGGCGTTCCTGCGGAACGCGACGCTGGGCTGTGCGCTGGTCGGGTTCCTGCCGCCGATCTGGCTGTCGCTCGAGTACGACTGGGGTCTCACCGGAATCTGGGCGGGGCTTACGGTGTTCATGGTGCTGAGGATGCTGGCCGTCGTGTGGCGGACCGCGTCCGGGCACTGGACTGTGACCGGCGCCGACATACCGGCGGGAAGGCGGAACGAGTGACGCGCAAGTTGTGGGCGGTGAGCGACACCCACGTGGGGCATCGCGGGAACCGCCCGATCACCGAGGACCTGTACCCGGAGTCCCCGCAGGACTGGCTGATCCTGGCCGGTGACGTCTCCGAGAAGACCGACGACATCGCGTGGGCACTGAAGCTGGCGCGCAGCCGGTTCGAGAAGGTCATCTGGGTGCCGGGCAACCACGAACTGTGGACCACCGCCAAGGACCCCGTGCAGATCCACGGCGCCGCCCGCTACGAGTACCTGGTCAACATGTGCCGGGAACTCGACGTGGTGACCCCCGAGGACCCGTACCCGGTGTGGGAGGGGGAGGGCGGCCCGGCGACGCTGGTGCCGATGTTCCTGCTCTACGACTACTCGTTCCGGCCCGAGGGCACCACGAACAAGGCCGACGCCCTCGCCTTCGCGCGCGACAAGAACGTGGTCGCCAGCGACGAGTTCCTGCTCTCCAGCGAGCCGTACGCCACCCGCGAGGCGTGGTGCCACGCCCGGGTGGAGTCGACCAGGGCCCGACTTGACGAGCTCGACCTGAGCATCCCGACCGTGCTGATCAACCACTTCCCGCTGGTCCGCGAGCCCACCCGAGTGCTGTTCTACCCCGAGTTCTCGCTGTGGTGCGGCACCGAACTGACCGCGGACTGGCACACCCGCTACAACGCGATCTGCAGTGTCTACGGGCACCTGCACATCCCGCGCACCACCTACTACGACGGCGTCCGCTTCGAGGAGGTCTCGCTCGGGTACCCCCGCGAGTGGCAGAAGCGCGGGCTCCCGGAGCGGCTCCTGCGGCAGATCCTGCCCGTCCCGGAGTACCCGCCGGGAACCCTGAACAAGTGGGGTGGGCACTTCCACATCACCCCACAGCAGGAAGCGGAGTTCGAGGCGATGAAGGCGGCCCGGAAGTGATCGAGCAGATTCTGCCCACGGGGGTCGTCGCGGCCGAGTTGTTCGAGGACCCGCCCGGCCTGACGGTGCACCCGCAGGAGGAGGCGCTGATCGCGCGTGCGGTGGACAAGCGCCGCCGCGAGTTCACCAGCGCGCGGCACTGCGCCCGCGTCGCGCTCGGCAAGCTCGGCGTGGAGCCGGCACCGATCCTGCGCGGCGAACGGGGCGTGCCCCGGTTCCCGCGCGGGGTGGTCGGCAGCCTCACCCACTGCGACGGCTACCGCGCCGCGGTGCTCGGCTTCGCGATGCAGGTGCGCTCCGTCGGTATCGACGCGGAACCGCACGGGCCGCTGCCCGACGGCGTCCTCGACGCGGTGAGCCTGCCCGAGGAGCGCGCGGTCCTCGCCGCCCGGACCGACGGCTCGGTGCACTGGGACCGGCTGCTGTTCTGCGCCAAGGAGGCGACCTACAAGGCCTGGTTCCCGCTGACCGAGCGGTGGCTGGGCTTCGAGGACGCGCGGATCACCTTCGCGACCACCGAACCGACGAGCGACGGCGGCGCCCACGGCACGTTCCACTCCGAGCTGCTGGTACCCGGCCAGACCCTCGACGGGCCGCCGCTGGCGTCGCTCGACGGGCGCTGGCTGGTCTCCGACGGCCTGGTCATCACCGCGATCACCGTCCAGTAGGCTCGAAAATCGTGTCTTCTCACCGCAAACCGTCCTCCGGCCTCGATGGCGCCGGGCTGTTGGTCATCGACAAGGACGCCGGCGTCACCAGCCACGACGTCGTCGCACGCTGCCGCAAGATCCTCAACACCCGCAAGGTGGGCCACGCGGGGACGCTGGACCCGATGGCCACGGGCGTACTCGTGCTCGGCGTCGAGCGGGCCACCAAGCTGCTCGGACTGCTGGCGCTGACCACCAAGGCGTACACCGCGACGATCCGGCTGGGTCAGGCGATGACCACCGACGACGCGGAGGGCGAGGAGATCTCGCGGGCCGACGCGTCCGGGGTGACCGACGCGGAGATCGCCGCGGTGATGGCGACCCTGACCGGTGCCATCGAGCAGGTGCCGTCGAGTGTCAGCGCCATCAAGGTCGACGGCCAGCGCGCGCACAAGCTGATCCGGGCGGGGGAGGAGTTCGAGCTCAAGGCGCGTCCGGTGACCGTCGACCGCTTCGAGCTGACCGCGACCCGCCGCGGCGTCGACTCGATCGACCTGGACGTGGAGGTCGAGTGCTCCTCCGGGACCTACGTCCGGGCCCTCGCCCGCGACCTCGGCGCGGCGCTCGGCGTGGGCGGGCACCTGACCGCGCTGCGGCGCACCCGCGTCGGTCCGTTCACCCTCGAGCACGCCCGGACCCTCGAGCAGCTCGCCGAGGACCCGGCCGTCAGCCTGGACATCGACCACGCCGCGCAGACGGCGTTCGCGCACCGGCAGATCAGCACGGAGGAGGCCGAGGCGATCAGCCAGGGCCGCTGGCTCGAGCCGGTCGGCATCCCCGGCGTGTACGCGGCGATCGACCCCACCGGCCACACCATCGCGCTGCTGCAGGAACGCGGCCGTCGGGCCAGCTCGGTGATGGTGGTGCGGCCGGCGACCCTGCGCGGTCTCTGAGGCCTCCGCCGCGCCGGCACCCACCCATTCGCCGCGTCACACCCGCGTTGTACGTGGAACAGGTGGGTGATCCCGACAACGGGTGTGTGCCGTGTGCGGCGGGCGCCTACCCGCGGTTCTGGGGCCCCGATGCGAGGTTGCGGCGGTCGGACCGCCAGTCGAGCAGGAACCACACCAGCACCACCGCGTAGACGGCGGTCCACCAGCTGCCCTCGGCGATCCCCGACACCAGCAGGAACGCGAGCGCGGCCAGGAACACACCGCGGAAGAGCGACGCGCCGAGGGAGGGGCGGGCGTTCACTGCTCGACCAGCCAGATCGCCTCGGCGGCAGGGTTGCCGAGGTCGACCGTGCTGATCGTCGCCCCGTCGGCGCCGTCGCCGAGTCGCACGGAGACGGTGCCGGCGTAGTCGCGACGTTCGACGACGGTGATCGTCACGTCCAGCGCGATGCCGACGGAGTCGAAGTAGCGCAGCATCGCCGGATCGGAGTCGGAGATCCGCGCCACCGTGCCGTGCTCGCCGTCCGCGAAGTCGCTGAGCTGGCGGGCCGGCGGGGTGGGGATGGAGCCGTCACGGCTCGGGATGGGGTCGCCGTGCGGATCTCGTTCCGGGTGACCGAGTTTCGCGTCGATCCGGTCGACCATCAGCTCGGAGACTGCGTGCTCGAGGACCTCGGCCTCGTCGTGCACCTCGTCCCAGCCGTAGCCGAGTTCGTTGACGAGGTAGGTCTCGATCAGCCGGTGCCGGCGCACCATCGCGACGGCGGCGGCCCGGCCGGAGTCGGTCAGCGAGATCGAGCCGTAGCGGGCATGGTCCACCAGACCCTGGCCCGCCAGCTTGCGGATCGCCTCGGACACCGTCGAGGCGGACACCCCGATCCGTTCGGCCAGCATCTTGGTCGTGACCTGCTCACCCGACCATTCCGCGGCCGTCCAGATCACCTTCAGGTAGTCCTGTGCGACCGTCGTCAGGGTCTCGGTTCGATCGTTTCCGGTCGTCGGGTCCGGTTCACCACTGCGCTCGCCCACGATCATGAGCTTAGGCAATCGGCCGCGGGTCGCCCACTTCGCACCCGTGTACGGGAATCCGCGCGTGACGGCGTCGGAGGCGGGCCGTAGGCTGCCACTCGTGCAGAGATGGCGAGGTCTCGACGAGGTACCTGCCGATTGGGGCCGTTGCGTTCTCACTATCGGCGTTTTCGATGGCGTGCACCGAGGTCACGCGCAGCTGATCAGTCGTGCCGTGAAGGCCGCCAGCGAGCGCGGAGTCCCCAGTGTGGTCATGACTTTCGACCCCCACCCGATGGAGGTCGTGCGGCCGGGCAGTCACCCGGCGCAACTGACGACTTTGGCGCGCCGCGCGGAGCTCGCGGAGGAACTGGGCGTCGACGTGTTCTGCGTCATCCCCTTCACCCCCGAGTTCATGAAGCTGAGCCCCGAGCGGTACGCCCACGAGATCCTGGTGGAGCGGCTGCACGTGGCGGAGGTCGTGGTCGGCGAGAACTTCACCTTCGGGAAAAAGGCCGCGGGCACCGTGGACCTGCTGCGGCAGATCGGTTCCCGGTTCGGCTTCGCCGTCGACGGCGTCAACCTGCTGGCCGAGCACGCGGTGACTTTCTCGTCGACCTACATCCGCTCCTGCGTGGACGCCGGCGACGTCGCGGCCGCGGCGGAGGCACTGGGCCGGCCGCACCGCGTCGAGGGCGTGGTGGTGCACGGCGACGGCCGCGGCCGCCTGCTCGGCTTCCCGACCGCGAACATCGCGCCGCCGACGCACTCGGCGATCCCCGCCGACGGGGTGTACGCGGCGTGGTTCACCCTGCTGGGTCCCGGTCCGGTGGCCGGCACCGTCGAGTCGGGGGAGCGCTACCAGGCCGCCGTGTCGGTCGGCACCAACCCGACCTTCTCCGGTCGCACCCGCACCGTCGAGGCCTTCGTCCTCGACGCCGAGGCGGACCTGTACGGCCAGCACGTGGCGGTCGACTTCGTCGACCGGGTGCGCGGCATGGAGAAGTTCGACTCCGTCGACGCGCTGGTCGAGGAGATGGGCCGGGACGCCGAGAAGGTTCGCGAAATCCTCACCCGCGCGGACCTGCAGCAGCACGGCTGACGGTCCGGCCCGTAGCCCCTGGTAGGATGCTTCCTGGTGTGCGCTGCGGTCCGCGGTGGCCGCGCCGGCGTGGTGCGCCGCCCCTTTCCGGGGTGGCGGTCCTCGTTCCAGTTGCGCGGACGTCAGTGATCAGGAGATTCACAGTGGCTTTGACCACCGAAGAGAAGAAGACCGTTCTCGCAGAGTACGGCCTGCACGAGACCGACACCGGCTCGCCGGAGGCGCAGGTGGCCATGCTCACCAAGCGCATCGTCGACCTCACCGAGCACCTGAAGATGCACAAGCACGACCACCACTCCCGCCGCGGCCTCCTGCTGCTGGTCGGACGCCGTCGTCGTCTGCTCAAGTACATCCAGAAGGTGGACATCGCGCGTTACCGCTCGCTGATCGAGCGTCTGGGTCTGCGTCGCTAGTTTTCCGACGCGCCCTGCCGACCAGTGCGGCTTGACCGGTAGCCAGCGAGGCCACGCATAGAATGAGCCTCGCTGGCTACCTGCGTATGAGGGGGCCGCGGTTTCCGGTTCCACCGGTTGCGCCGCCCCGCCAGTTCCACCAAGAATTGCCAGCAGGACAGAGTTTCAGCAGCACAGAGTTTCAGAGCAACCAGGTTTCACCGCAGCACCGAGTTGCAGTAGGACCAGGATCCACGAGATCCAGCCGTACGCACCCGCCAGTCGTGGCGTCGGTCCTCGGTAGTGGCCACTCGGCAGGTCGTCAAACGTGACGACCGCCGGAGGGCTTCGATCGATGACCGCCTCCGCGCAGAGGGAACGCCCTCGCCCAAGGTGCGTCGTCGCCGCCGTCGATGGCAGCGACGATCACGCGGATACGGCAAAGACGAGAGGACGAGAAGAGAAAAGATGTCAGAAAACACCGCAGTAGAGGTCGACGAAGGCGTGTTCGAATCCACCGCCGTCATCGACAACGGGAGCTACGGCACCCGCACCATCCGTTTCGAGACCGGCCGCCTCGCGCAGCAGGCCGCCGGCGCCGTCGTCGCCTACCTGGACGACGAGACCATGCTGCTGTCGGCCACCACGGCCAGCAAGCACCCCAAGGAGCACTTCGACTTCTTCCCCCTCACGGTGGACGTCGAGGAGCGCATGTACGCCGCGGGCCGCATCCCCGGCTCGTTCTTCCGTCGTGAGGGTCGCCCCTCCACCGACGCGATCCTGACCTGCCGCCTGATCGACCGGCCGCTGCGCCCGTCCTTCGTCGACGGTCTGCGCAACGAGATCCAGGTCGTCGTCACGGTCCTGAGCCTGGACCCGAAGGACCTCTACGACGTGGTCGCGATCAACGCCGCCTCGGCGTCGACGCAGATCGCGGGCCTGCCGTTCTCCGGTCCGGTCGGCGGCGTGCGTGTCGCGCTGCTCACCTCGGACGAGAACAAGGCCGGCCAGTGGGTCGCCTTCCCGACCGTCGAGCAGCTCGAGAACGCCGTCTTCGACATGGTCGTCGCCGGCCGCGTCGTCTCCGGTTCCGGTGACAACGCCGACGTCGCGATCATGATGGTCGAGGCCGAGGCCCCCGCACACGTAATCAGCCTGATCGAGGGCGGCGCGCAGGCGCCGACCGAGGCGATCGTCGCGCAGGGCCTCGAGGCCGCCAAGCCGTTCATCGCCCGCCTGTGCGCCGCACAGCAGGCGCTGGCCGCCAAGGCCGCCAAGCCGACCGGCGAGTACCCGGTCTTCCCGGCGTACCAGGACGACGTCTTCGCCGCCGTCGAGGCCGCCGCGTCCGCAAAGCTGACCGCCGCGCTGTCCATCGCCGGCAAGCAGGAGCGCGACGACAAGACCGACGAGGTCAAGGTCGAGGTCCTCGAGCTGGTCGCCCCGAACTTCGAGGGTCGCGAGAAGGAGATCGGCGCGGCGTTCCGCTCGCTGACCAAGAAGCTGGTCCGCCAGCGGATCCTCAAGGACCACTTCCGCATCGACGGCCGTGGCATCACCGACATCCGGTCGCTCTCGGCCGAGGTCGCCGTGATCCCGCGGGCGCACGGCTCGGCGCTGTTCGAGCGTGGCGAGACCCAGATCATGGGCGTCACCACCCTGGACATGGTCAAGATGGCGCAGCAGATCGACTCGCTGGGCCCCGAGACCAGCAAGCGTTACATGCACCACTACAACTTCCCGCCGTACTCCACCGGTGAGACGGGCCGCGTCGGTTCGCCGAAGCGTCGCGAGATCGGCCACGGCGCCCTCGCCGAGCGCGCCCTGATGCCGGTGCTGCCGAGCCAGGACGAGTTCCCGTACGCGATCCGTCAGGTCTCCGAGGCGCTCAGCTCCAACGGTTCCACCTCGATGGGCTCCGTCTGCGCCTCGACGCTGTCGCTGCTCAACGCCGGTGTGCCGCTGAAGGCCCCGGTCGCCGGCATCGCGATGGGCCTGGTCTCCGACCAGGTCGACGGCGAGACCCGGTACGTGGCGCTGACCGACATCCTCGGCGCCGAGGATGCCTTCGGCGACATGGACTTCAAGGTCGCGGGTACCAAGGACTTCGTGACGGCCCTGCAGCTGGACACCAAGCTCGACGGCATCCCGTCCAAGGTCCTGGCGGGCGCGCTCTCGCAGGCGCACGACGCCCGCACCACCATCCTGGAGGTCATGGCCGAGGCCATCGACACCCCGGACGAGATGAGCCCGTTCGCCCCGCGCGTCACGGCCATCAAGGTGCCCGTCGACAAGATCGGCGAGGTCATCGGCCCCAAGGGCAAGATGATCAACTCGATCACCGAGCAGACCGGTGCCAACATCTCCATCGAGGACGACGGCACCGTGTTCGTCGGCGCCACCGATGGTCCGTCTGCGCAGGCCGCGATCGACATGATCAACGCCATCGCCAACCCGCAGCTGCCCAAGGTCGGCGAGCGTTTCCTCGGCACGGTCGTCAAGACCACCGCCTTCGGCGCGTTCGTCTCCCTGCTCCCGGGCCGTGACGGGCTGGTGCACATCTCGAAGCTGGGCAACGGCAAGCGGATTGCCAAGGTCGAGGACGTCGTGAACGTCGGCTCCAAGATCCGGGTCGAGATCGCGGACATCGACAACCGCGGCAAGATCTCGCTCGTCCCGGTCGAGGACGACGCCGCCGCGGCGGCGGACGCCCCGGCCGCCGAGGGCACCGACTCGGAGTAGTCGCGCCCCGCGTCAACACATGTCAGACCCGGCGCCCCCGCACACTTCGTGCGGGGGCGCCGGTGCGTCCGGGTGCACCCGCAGCCGGACGGAGCGCACTGCACCGGCGCCGGTCGTGACGGCCGCGCTGTGTACTCTGTGATGCTCTACGCCCACACAGCTCAGAGGAACCGCTGACCACATACATGGCCGACATCGAACACCACCGCACCACCGCGTCGACCCGGAAAGTGGGAGCTCGCACCGAGGACTCCGGCGTCCGCCGCACCGTTCTCCCCGGTGGCCTCCGCGTCGTCACCGAGTACATGCCCGGGGTGCGCTCCGCATCGGTCGGCGTCTGGGTGGGGGTCGGCTCCCGCGACGAGAAGCCCACCGTGGCCGGCGCCGCGCACTTCCTCGAACACCTGCTGTTCAAGTCGACACCCACCCGCAGCGCGCTCGAGATCGCCCAGGTGGTCGACGGCATCGGCGGCGAACTCAACGCCTTCACCTCCCGCGAACACACCTGCTTCTACGCGCACGTCCTCGACGAGGACCTGGCGCTGGCGGTGGACCTGGTCAGCGACGTGGTGCTGCGGGGGCGGTGCCTGTCCGACGACGTCGACGTCGAGCGCCAGGTGGTGCTCGAGGAGATCTCGATGCGCGACGACGACCCCGAGGACCTGCTCGGCGACGAGTTCCTCACCGCGCTGTTCGGCGACCACCCGGTGGGCCGGCCGGTGATCGGCAGCACCGAGTCGATCGAGTCGATGACCCGCGCCCAGGTGCACTCGTTCCACGTCCGCCGGTACACCCCGGAGCGGATGGTGGTGGCCGTCGCGGGCAACGTCGACCACGACGAGACCGTGGAACTGGTGCGGCGCAGCTTCGCCGGGCACCTGAACGACAGCGCCGTGCCCGCCCCACGACGCGAGGGCACCCTGCGGCTGCGCACCGCGCCGGAGCTGACCCTGCTCAACCGGGACAGCGAACAGGCCCACCTGTGCCTCGGCGTGCGTGGCTACGGCCGGCACCAAGGGCACCGCTGGGCGCTGTCGGTCCTGAACACCGCGGTCGGTGGTGGCCTGAGTTCCCGTCTGTTCCAAGAGGTTCGGGAATCGCGCGGGCTGGCGTACTCGGTGTACTCGAGCGTCGACACCTTCGCGGACACCGGTGCGTTCTCGGTGTACGCGGGCTGCCAGCCCGACAACCTGGCCGAGGTGACCACACTGATCCGCGGGGTGCTGGCGGACGTCGCCGCAAACGGCATCACCGACGCCGAGTGCGCGCGGGCCAAGGGCTCGATCCGCGGCGGCATGGTGCTGGGCCTGGAGGACTCCGGGTCGCGGATGCACCGGATCGGCCGCAGCGAACTGAACTACGGCACCCACCGCACCATCAGCGAGACCCTCGCCCGGATCGACGCGGTGACCACCGAGGAAGTGCGGGCCATAGCCGCGGAACTCCTGTCCCGGCCGTTCGCGGCCTCCGTGGTGGGCCCCTACCGGCGTAAGCGGGACCTGCCGGCGGTCGTGCGCGGGATCGTCTGAGTGTCGGTGAGCGTGCCGGGCCGCCGGTCGTGGCCGCTGCTGGCGGCCTTCGCGGTCACCCTCGTGATGCTGTTCTCGCCGGGGTCCACGGTGCCGAGTGGGCCGCCGAACTCCGACAAGCTCACGCACTTCCTGATGTTCGCGGTACTGGTCTTCGCGGCCCGGTACGCCCGCCACCGGGTGCTCGCCGTCGCGTTGTGGGCGGCGGCGTACGCCGTGGTGAGCGAGGTGCTGCAGGGCCTGCTGCCGATCCATCGCAGCGCCTCGGTGTGGGATGCGGCGGCCGACCTGCTCGGCGTGACAGTGGGCCTGCTGCTCTTCTGGGCATGGCGGCGTTGGGCGCGGCGCGCGGATCCGGCCCGGACACCCGACGAGGGTTGAGCCAGGCGGATCTGCGGTGCGGCCGGCCTGTGCGGATCTCGTCCGCTCGCAGGATCCTGTGATCTGGGTTACGTTGCCGAAGTAGCAGATTTGGGTGCCTGGTGAATCGCGGCCCGCGCCACGACGACTCCAACAGAAGAGGGTGGCGCATGTCGCGCACGCACGCCGGGACCGTGATCCGCTGGGCGGGAACGATGTTGATCGCGCTGGGCGCGTTGACACTTGCCGCCGGTCCCGCCGTCGCCGGTTCGGAGCCCGCGGCACCGCCACCCGGTGCGAACGTCTGGGACTGCAGGCCCACCGCCGATCATCCGCGCCCCGTCGTCCTGTTGCACGGCACCATGAGCAACCAGAGCAGCTGGGACGGGCTTTCACCCGAACTGGCGGCACGCGGGTACTGCGTCTTCGCCCTGAACTACGGTCAGGACCCGACCAGCATGCTCGGCTCGAGGGGCATGTACGCCACCGGTGACATCCCGACGTCGGCCAGGGAGGTCGGTGCGTTCGTCGGTCGCGTCCTCGAGAGCACCGGTGCCGATCAGGTGGACGTGGTCGCACATTCGCAGGGCGGGGTGGTCGCCCGCCAGTACCTCGCGTTCGAGGGCGGTGCGAACGCCGAGCACCCGGCGCACAACAAGGTGCGCAAGCTGGTCACGCTGGGCGCGACCAACCACGGGACCACGATGTCGGGCATGGCCGATCTGGCGAAGCAGTTCCCGCCGATCGTCGAAATGGCCGACAAGATCGCGGGCAAGGCCTCGGTCCAGCAGGTCGTGGGCAGCCCGGTGATCGCCGCGCTGAATGCGGGCGGCGACACGATGCCGGGGATCGACTACACGGTCGTCGCGACCCGCGACGACATGATCTCCACGCCTCCGGAAGCAACGTTCCTCACCGCAGGCCCTGGGGCCACGGTCAAGAATCTGTGGGTCCAGGACCTGTGTGCCGCTGACCGCTCCGACCACATCGCGCTCGCCACGTCCCCGACCGCCGGCTACATCGTCAAGCAGGCGCTCGACCCGACCTTCACCGCGGACCCATGCACCGGCAATTAGTGCTCGCGGCTCGGGAATGCGGTGACCCTGGACGAGGTGCGGCCGTGGGCCTGGATGCCCGTTCGTCGATCTCGCCACTGGCGCCGGCAGCCGAGGCCAGCGTGATCGTCTTCGAGTGACGGCTAAAGGGTGATGGTGGTCGTGTCCTGGACCTTCAGGGCGGTATTGGAACCGGTGAAGTCGATCTTGAGGGTGTAGTCGCCCTTCGCGGGAGCGTCGACGAGGAACACCGCCCAGGCACCTTCGACGTTGTTACTTGAACTGACCCTGCTCGCGTACCACGGGCTTCTGACATCTGCAGGGAGGGTCTGGCCGGTGGGTGTTGTCAGCGTGACGGTTCCACGGTCCGCCGTGTAGCTGAGGATTCCGCCAGGGCAGTCGACGCAATCGGCCCTGAACTCGATCCAGAGCTCGTACTTGTCCTTCTCCCCGGGCTGGTAGCTCGGCCACAGAAACGCCTTGGTCAGTTGGACCTTGACCGCACCACCAAGCGTTTGCCCGACCGGGATGCCCCTGGGCTCGATGCTCGTGACCGTGCCGTCCTCGGCGAACGGAATCTTGGTCTGGTTGCTGTCGGTATCGCCGTAGACGAGCGTCGCGGCGTCGAGCAGCTTCGTGGGATCGGCCGTGCTGCCGACCGCCTTGACCGAGGCCTTCGCGGTCCCGGACGCCTTTCCGAATCCCGCCACCGTCTGGTCCTCGAACTTGACGTCGACGACGGAGCCGTTCACGTCGAGGTAGGCATCCTCGGGTGGGGGTGCCTTCACACCGACCAGGTTCTCGTAGCTCAGCTCGAGGTCCACCTCCGTGGTCGAGCCCTGGGACGTGGCGGTGGTGGACTGGGGTGTCGCCGTGGCCTTGTCGACTGTGATCGCGAACCCGCCGAACCAGCCGGTCTTGTCGACCGTGACATCGGCAGCATCCGCCGACCCTGTCGCGTCCGCCTTGGTTGCCGTGGTTTTCGACGAGTGCGTGCCGGACGCGGTGGTGTCATTTGCCGCAGGAGTGCCGGGGTTGTCGCTCGAACACCCGGCCGTCGCCARCGCGATGCACGCGGCGATGGCCAACGCACACTTCCAGGAAGATCTCATGTCGCTTCCTCTCGTGCGTTCTCGCTGTCCACGGCACACACGACATCTCGTGCGGGGTCGGCCGCACCTGACTGTGCCGCTGTTGGAGATGCACATGATCGGGGCGGCCGCGCACGTCAGCAGCCGACCGGGACGTGGTGGGCGACGCCATGTGACGCGCACGGGGCGGATCGGACATGGTTCGACGTCGCAGACCAGTTGGAGCGGAATGAATCCGCATCGAGGAATTATCGCAGTGAGGGCAAGTGCTGTCACGAGTAGTCGGTCGCGGTGACGCCCCCGGCGCCCGCGTAGGCTTTGCTCTCGTACGCGAGGCTCTCGTACGCGAGTGGATGGAGATGAATCAAGTGACCTCAGCGCCAATCCGGGTCGGAGTCCTGGGTGCCAATGGCAAGGTCGGCCGGGCTATCTGCGAGGCCGTCGAGCAGGCGGCGGACCTGGAACTCGTCGCGACCGTCGACCAGGGCGACCCGATCGAGACGTTCGTCGACACCCGCACCCAGGTCGTCGTCGACTTCACCCACCCCGACGTGGTGATGGACAACCTGAAGTTCCTGGTGGCCAACCGGATTCACGCCGTCGTCGGCACCACCGGCTTCGACGACGCACGCCTGGCGCAGGTGCGCGGCTGGCTCGACGAGAACCCGACGACGGGCGTGCTGATCGCGCCGAACTTCGCGATCGGCGCCGTGCTGTCGATGCGGTTCGCCGAGCAGGCAGCCCGCTTCTTCGACTCCGTCGAGGTCATCGAGCTGCACCACCCGCACAAGGCTGACGCGCCGTCCGGCACCGCTTACCGCACGGCCGCGCTGATCGCGGCGGCACGGGCGAAGGCCGGCGTCGGACTCAGCCCGGACGCCACCAGCACCGAACTCGAGGGCGCCCGCGGCGCCGACGTGGACGGGGTGCGCGTGCACTCTGTGCGCCTGGCCGGCCTCGTCGCGCACCAGGAGATCCTGCTGGGCACCCAGGGCGAGACCCTGACGATCCGGCACGACTCGATCGACCGGAACTCGTTTGCGCCCGGCGTGCTGCTCGGCGTGCGGGAGATCGGCTCCCGGCCAGGCCTCACCGTCGGACTCGACCCGCTTCTCGACCTGTGAAGGCCGGCTCAACCAAGGTCGTCGTCACAATCGCGGCGATCGTCGTCGCGCTCTCGTTCTACTTCGTGCTGCTCGGCCAGCGTGGCCTCGCGCTGGTCCAGGACGGGCGGGCGGTCCCGGTCGTGCTGGGCATCGCGGTGCTGATCCTTCCGGTGCTCGGCGTGTGGATGGTCTTCGCCACCGTCCGGTCCGGACTGCAGCACCAGCACCTCGCCACCCGGATCCGGGAGGAGGGTCTCGAACTGGACATCTCGGAGCTGCCGAAGCGGCCCTCCGGCCGGGTCGACCGCGACGCCGCGGATGCGTTGTTCGCGCAGGTCAAGACCGAGTGGGAGGCCGACCCGGACAACTGGCGGAACTCGTACCGGTTGGCCCGCGCCTACGACTACGCGGGCGACCGCGGCCGGGCCCGGGACACCATGAAGCGGGCCGTCGCGCTCGAAGCGCTGGAGCGGGACAGCTAGCGACGCGGCACCCGGCATCGGTCGGCAGGCGTCGATAGCCTGGTGGCGATGCGACGCGCGAATACCGACGAGAGGTGCCGCAATGGAGACTCCGGATTTGGTGAACGAGGTGCGGACCGATCCTTCCGCATCACGCGTCTTCGGGGAGCCGTACGAGACGGTCGACGGGGCGACGATCGTCACCGTCGCGAGGATTCGGGGTGGTGGCCGCGGATTCACCGCGACGCCGGTCGGCGCGTTCGTCGTCCACGACGGAAAGGTCTCCTGGGAGGCGGCCGTCGACGAGACCCGGGTCGGGCTGCTCGCCGTGTCCATCGGACTGGCGGCGACGGTGATCGCCACGTTGGCGGTGCTGCGGCGGCCGCCGTGGCCCGACCTGTCGCGTCGAGGGTCGTTCGGATCCAACAGGTCTCGGCCGTGACGTGAGTAGTCTGCTGGGGTGACCGAAGCCCCCGTCGTCGGTGAGCGCACCCTGCTCGTCGTGCACCACACCCCCTCGCCGCCCACCCGGGAACTGCTCGAGGCGGTGCTCGCGGGTGCGCACGACCCCGACATCGAGGGCGTGACGGTCCGCTCGGTACCGGCACTCGGAGCCACCGTGCCCGACGTGCTGGCGGCGGACGGCTACCTGTTCGGCACCAGCGCGAACTTCGGGTACATGTCCGGCGCGCTCAAGCACTTCTTCGACACGGTCTACTACCCGTGCCTGGACGCGGTGGCGGGCCGGCCGTTCGGACTGTGGGTGCACGGCAACAACGACACCGCGGGGGCGGTCCGCTCGGTCGACAAGATCGTCGCCGGGCTGGCGCTGACCCAGGTCGCACAGACGGTGGAGATCACCGGCGGGGTCGACGCCGCGGCGCGGGAGCGGTGCTACGAGCTGGGCGCGACGGTCGCGGTGACGCTCGCGGAAGGCTGACGCCACAGACGGGCTCGCGAAGTTGCCGTGGCGCTGTCGTTCAGCCAGCCGTCGCGCCCGGACGCTCCAACCGGCCGTCGGTGTGCCTGGCGAAGCGGCCCTCGGTGCGGGGGTGCACCACGTCGTCGCGCTCCCACGGCCAGCCGCCGAAGCGGGTGCGCTGGTACTCGTCGTAGGCCTCGATCAGCTCGTCCCGGGTGTTCATCACAAAAGGCCCGTGCTGTGCGACCGGCTCGTCGATGGGCACGCCCTGCAGTAGCAGGAGCTTTGCGCCGGAGGCCCCGGTCTCGACCAGCGTCGTGCCGGTTCCGGCCTGGGCGAAGCCGAACCCGGCCCCGACGTCGAGCCCCGCGACCATCGCGTGAGACCCGCCGCCGTAGACGTACAGCACCCGCTGGGCCTGGTCGGCCGACTGGGCGGGCAGCTCGACACGCGCGTGCGGGTCGAGTTCCAGCAGCCAGACGGCGACGTCGGAGGCCGGGTCGGCGGCCCAGGACCCGACGGGCGGCGCGAGGGGGTCGACGGCGTCGCCCTGTTCGGTGAGGTAGCGCCCGGCGATCACCTTGACGCGGGCCTCGCCGCCACCGGGGCCCGCGACCCGGACGACGGGGATGTCTTCGTTCCAGAGCATCCGGAACTCGGGCTCCACCATCTTCGATGCGGCGGGCAGGTTCAGCCAGATCTGGAAGAGTTCGAACGGGTTGTCCGCGTCCGTCTCGAGCAGCGGGAACATCTCGGAGTGGGAGATGCCGCGGCCGGCGGTCAGCCACTGCACGTCGCCGGGCCCGAAACGGGCGGCGGCGCCGGTGGAGTCGGCGTGATCGACGTACCCGCCCGACAGGATGGTGATGGTCTCGAAGCCCCGGTGCGGATGCGCGGGGAAGCCGGGCACGGACTGGCCGTGGTACATGTTCCAGCCGGACGGGTGGCCGAAGTCGCTGCCCAGGGGGCGGCCGTCCAGTCCCGTCGCCGGGGTCATGTCCTCGTTGCCGGCCGGGTAGTGGTCCACGTGCCAGTTGGCGAACAGGAAGGGCGGCGCGCCCTGCCAGGGCTGGCCGAGCCGGAAGACCTGTCCGCGATCGCTGGATGCCTCCATGGAGTTCCCCTTTCGTTCGCCGCGGTTGGGCTGCCGCTGCTCAGACTGCACAACCGAATCGTCCGAATCGCTATTCCGATTGAGATGGGCCCGGCGGGCGACCGATAGGGTCGGCGGCGAATCCCGCAGCTGCCACGACGAAGGAGGCGCCGGTCCCGTGTCCGTGCTCGTGCTGGCAATGCTGTGCGTCGGTTTCGCGTCGATCATCGGTGGCGCCACGGGTTTTGGGACCGCGCTGATCGCCGCCCCGCTCATGTTGCTGGCCGGCGTCGGGGTGACCGAGGTCGTCGTGGTCAACCTGGTCGTCGGACTGGTGACGAGGATCGCGGTCGTCATCCAGTTGCGGGCCCACATCGAATGGCGGCGCGTCGGGTGGATGGGGGGCGCCAGTCTGCCGGGGTCCTGGCTGGGTGTGCTGACGGTGGCGCTGCTGCCCGTCGCCTACCTCAAACCGGCGGTGGGCGCGCTCACGGTGCTCTGCGGGCTGGCGCTGGCGATCCAGCCGTCCGGCGGCACCCGGCCGCCGTCGCGGCCGGCCCTGTCGGCCGCGGGGTTCGTCAGCGGCTACTTCGGCGCCACGACCTCGCTGAACGGGCCGCCCGTGGTGCTGCTGCTCAGCCGCGCCAGGCTGCCCCCGATGAGTTTCATCGCGGACCTGGCCGGGTTCTTCGTCATCACCAACACCCTCTCGCTGGCGTTGCTGTGGCTCTACTCCGACACGGACCCGACCACCAACTGGCCGATGCTCCTCGGCTGTTCGGCCGTGGGACTCGCCGGCAACGCGCTCGGCATCGGGATCGCGAAGAGGCTGTCCGTCGGGAGCTTCCGGTGGGCCGTGGTCGTGCTGGTGACGGCGGCGGGGATGCTCACGATCGTGACGGCGTAGGACGTCGTCCACGGGCGGGGGAGCGGCAACGCGGCGCCCCGGCGCCCGGCTCAGGCCGGGTCGTGGCCGTCCACGGCGATGTCGACGAGTTCGTTGTAGAACGCGATGCGTCCGGCGATCGCGGCGACCGCCGGGTACGGGCGCGGGTAGGACCAGGCGACGCCCTCCGCTCCCGGCGCGTCCCAGTACTCCTCGGCGTCCCCCTTGTACGGGCAGTGGGTGCGGCGAGACCTGGCGGTGAGCTTGCCGAGGTCGACGTCCTCGCGGGGCAGGTAGTAGCGGGTGGGCAGTCCGGTCTCGAAAAGCAGTACCGGACTGGAAGTTTCGGCCAGCACGACGCCATCGAGCGCGACGGTGACGTGCCGGGAACTCGGCAGCGCGTCGACCCGCGCATGAGGATCGCGGGGGTGGCCGGAGACTTCCTCGTCCTCCTCCAGCCAGCGGTCGAGCAGGCCCGGTTCCCAGGAGCACACGATGTGGTCCGCGAGGGCGGGGTCGTCACGAACCCAGGCGACGGCGCGGAGCGTCCGGCCGTCCCCGGTCTCGAGGTCGAACCACTCGCTGACCGGACCGTGCGGCCCGAAGAACGGGTGCGGGGAGGCGGGTTCCGAGCCCGGTCGCAGCAGGTCCGTCCGGACGTCCTCGCGGGGGTAGGCATACGACGGCACCGGGAAGGCGTCTTCCCAGAAGAGCCGCGGCGCAAAGCTGCTGACGACGACGGTGTCGCCCGTCAGTCCGCGTACCCACCTGTCGCTGGGTTCCACCCGCATGTGACCAGGCTAGTCCCGCGCGCCGCCGGCCGCGACGGCCGACGCGACGGCGGTCTCGCGCCGTCGCGTCGTGGCCGGGTCCGTCAGAAGCTCTCGGCGAACTTCGTCAGGCCCTTGGAGGCGGTGTCGATCGCCGTCTTCTGCGCCTTCTTGACGATGAAGCCGGGCAGCGGGATCTTCGGGTCGATGGTCAGCTCGAACTTGACCCGGGTGCCGCCGTCGATCGGCGTCAGTGTGTAGGAGCCGTCCTGCTTGTTCTGCTGACCACTCTCGACGAGGGTCCAGGACATGTGGTTCTCGCCGTCCCAGGCGTAGTCCACGACCTGCTCGTCGCTGATGCCCACGACGGAGACGACCATCCGGACGCGGTGCGGACGGCCGTCGGGGTAGGTGCTCTCGATCGTGACGGACTTGTGGGCGGAGGACCACTCGCCGAGTCGGTCGACCGCCACGATCGCGGCCATGACGGTGGCCGGATCGGCCTTGATGTCGAATTCCTTGCTTCCGGACACGGCCATCGGGTCTACCCCATATCTGTGATTGCGAACGGGTCGAATGGTGCTCGAGCGTGGCGTCATTAGACCACTCCACTGTTCGCGGTCGGGGGACCGACGGCCCCCGGGGATCAACGGTCGCTGTGCCGGCCCTTGCGGGTCTGGTCGCGCAGCGCGCCCTGTACGGCCTGCCCGACCCAGGAGTTCAGCGACATCCCGTTCTGGGCGGCGGCGTCCTCGGCGCGGGCCTTCATCTGCTCGACCAGTCGCAGGGTCACCCGGGAGATGTCCCCGGTCACGTCGTCGAAGGTGGGTCCGGTCCCGCTGCCGCCCTCCGGGCCCGCGTCGTCGGGTGCGCCGGTGTCGGCGGTGGCGGGGCGGGTGATCTCGACGGCGGCGTCGGTGCCGTCGAACTTCACGTGCACGGTGCGGTCGCCGAGTTCGGCCGACACCTCGGTCGCGAGGTCGGACAGGGCGGCCAGCAGCATCAGCCGGGCCGAGTTCTCGGCGGCGCCGGCGAGGGCCTCGGCGATCCGGCGGGTGTTCTCGTCACCGAGCGCCGCCGCGGCGATCAGG
This sequence comes from Rhodococcus sp. P4_F5, assembly GCF_056401315.1. Classification (NCBI taxonomy): domain Bacteria; kingdom Bacillati; phylum Actinomycetota; class Actinomycetes; order Mycobacteriales; family Nocardiaceae; genus Rhodococcus; species Rhodococcus sp. P4_F5. Next base: position 24,061 of record NZ_JBFUJP010000028.1, read on the forward strand.
TCGGTACGCAGCGTCTGGGTGTAGTCCGAGAGGTTCATGCCGTCAGTGTGACGTCACAGATGACGTCAGTCAACCATCTTGTGACGTCACACTGACGGAGGGCGATGTCAGACGAGCAGCTTGGCCTTCAGGGCCGCGATGTCGTTGTCGGTCAACCCGAGCCCCTGGTGCACGTAGTTGTCGAAGCTGCCGTACTTCGCCTCGGCGGTGGCAAACGAGGTGTCCAGCCACTCCTGCTTGACGCCGGCGGCGCCGAGCGAGCCGGTGATCGACGAACCGCTCTCGTCGACGTACTCGTTCGTCAGCATGTAGTCCGCATTCACGGTGGCCCGGTCCACGCCGAGGATGGTCAGCAGCACGGCGGTGGTCCAGCCGGTCCGGTCCTTGCCCTGGCTGCAGTGGTAGAGCACGGCGCCGTCGGTCTCGCGGATGTCGCGCAGCACCGAGGCGAACGCCTCGCTGGCGCCGGGGGCCTCGATGAAGGCGACGTAGGCCAAGCTGAGGTCCGCCGCCGTGCTGGGCGATGCCTTGCCGAGCACGTCGTACCAGTTCGACGTCGCCCCGGCGGGCAGCTTGTCCGGCTGCAGGGCCCGCTCGTAGACCGTGCGCAGGTCGTCGACGACCTTGACGTTCAGGCCCTCCAGCTTGGCGAGGTCGGCCGGGGTCAGCTTGTTGAGTGCGTCCGTGCGGAAGACCATGTTGGTCCTGACGGTCTTGCCGTCGACGGTTTCGTAGCCACCCACGTCGCGGGCGTTCGGGGCGCCCTCGAGGTGCAGTGAGTGGTCGGTGGCCGCCGCGACGACCGCGGGCGGGGCGGCCAGGGCGACGCCGACGGGTCCGCCGACGAAGAGTGCGGCGCCGGCGGTGAGCGCGGCGGCCGCGCGTACGACGCGCAAGCGGGTAGGGGTGTGGGTCATAGGGCGCTCCATCTCGAGAACGGATACCGATCCGCGGCTGCGGGTTCGGCTGACGCTATGTACACCCAGTTGATACACCGTCAAGGTAAACGGTGGATGGCGAATGAGCAGACTTGCTCGCCCGTTGAGGCTGGTGGGGACTATGGTGCGGGTGGGTGGAGCCCGGTGGGCATGGACCGAGGAAGGGTGTGCGGTGCGGCAAGCGGTGTCCCTGAAGGTGCAGCTCATTGCGAAGACGGAGTTCGTCCCGCCGCCGGACGTGCCCTGGGACACCGACGCGGCAGGCGGCGAGGCGCTGGTCGAGTTCGCCGGTCGGGCCTGCTACCAGAGTTGGTCCAAGCCGAACCCGCGCACGGCGACCAACGAGGGCTACCTGCGGCACCTGCTCGAGGTGGGGAACTTCTCCGTGCTCGAACACGGCAGCGTCAGCTTCTACATCACCGGCATCTCCCGCTCCTGCACGCACGAGTTGATCCGGCACCGGCACCTGTCCTACTCGCAGCTGTCCCAGCGCTCGGTCCCCGAGCGGGACGCGAAGGTGGTGCCGCCGCCCGCGATCGTCGGTGACCCCGAACTCGAGGCGTTGTTCGAGGCCGCCACGGATGCCAGCCGGGCCGCCTATGCGGACCTGCTCGACGCGCTCGATGCCAAGCTTGCGCACGTGCCGAACGGGTCGGTGCGCGCTCGCCAGGCCCGGCAGGCGGCGCGCTCGGTGCTCCCGAACGCCACCGAGACTCGCATCGTGGTCACCGGAAACTACCGGGCGTGGCGGCACTTCGTGTCGATGCGTGCCACCGAGCATGCCGACGTGGAGATCCGTGAGGTGGCCGTCGAGTGCCTGCGGCAGCTTTCGGTTGCGGCTCCAAACGTGTTCGGGGACTTCACGATTGCCGAACTTCCGGACGGTACCGAGGTGGCGGTCAGCGAGTTCGACCAGCAGTCCTGACCCGGCGGCACGCGTCGCGCCGCCGCGGTGTGCAATCCAGGCCGGGCCACCGGGTAACCTTCTGACCATGATCAACGGTGATTCCGCCCCAGTCGAGCGTCCGTTCGGCACGATCCTGACCGCTATGGCGACCCCCTTTGCCGCGGACGGCAAGCTCGACGTGGATGCCGGTGTCCGGTTGGCGACGCACCTCGTCGACGGCGGCTGCGACGGCCTCGTGCTCGCGGGTACCACCGGCGAATCGCCCACCACCACCGAGAACGAGAAGCTCGAGCTGATGCGCGCGGTGATCGCCGCGGTCGGTGACCGCGCCAAGATCGTCGCCGGCGCCGGCAGCAACGACACGGCGCACAGCGTCGAGCTCGCCCGCGACGCCGCCCGGGCCGGTGCCCAGGGTCTGCTCGTGGTGACCCCGTACTACTCCAAGCCGCCGCAGTCCGGCCTGCTGGCGCACTTCACCGCCGTCGCCGACGCGACCGACCTGCCGGTGATGCTCTACGACATTCCGGGCCGCTCCGTCGTGCCGATCGAGACCGAGACCATCTACCGGCTGGCCGAGCACCCCCGGATCCTCGCGGTCAAGGACGCCAAGGGCGACCTCAACGCGGGTGCCGAGCTGATCGCCCAGACCGACCTGCTGTTCTACTCCGGCGACGACCAGCTGAACCTGCCGTGGCTCTCGGTCGGCGCGGTCGGATTCGTCAGTGTCATCGGGCACCTCGCGCCCGGCCGACTGCGTGCGATGCTCGACGCCTTCGAGTCCGGTGACATCGCGAAGGCCCGCGAGATCAACGTTGGACTGATGCCGCTCTACCGTGCGGCGAACCGTCTGGGTGGTGTGTCGGCGAGCAAGGCCGGCCTGCGCCTGCAGGGTATCGACGTCGGGGACCCGCGCTTGCCGCAGGTCCCACCCACTCCTGAACAACTCGAGGGCCTCACGGCCGACCTGCGTGCAGCGGAGGTTCTTTCATGACCCGTCCTACTCGTCGACGTAGCGCCAGCCGTCAGGCAGGCCCGCCGTCTCAAGCAGCGCCCGAGGCTCCCAAGGCCGAGGCGCCGAAGACCCAGGCTCCCAAGGCCGAGGCTCCGAAGGCTGAGGCCCCGAAGTCCCAGGCCCCCAAGGCCGAAGCCCCGAAGTCTCAGGCCGCCAAGGCCGAGGCGCCGAAGGGCGACGCCCCGAAGTCCGGCTCGCGCCAGCGCAAGTCCGACTCGTCCCGCTCGCGTGGCGGCGGAGGCGGCGGCAACCGGCCGCAGCGTCAGCGGAGCTCCGGCGGCCAGCGGCCCGACGGCCGGGCGGGAGTCGATCCCACCGAGCGGCTCGGACTGCCGCYGAAGGCGCCGCACAACGGCCTGCGGGTCGTCGCGCTGGGCGGCATCGGCGAGATCGGCCGCAACATGACGGTCTTCGAGCACAAGGGCAAGATCCTCATCGTCGACTGCGGTGTCCTCTTCCCCGAGGACCAGCAGCCCGGTGTCGACCTGATCCTCCCGGACTTCGCGCACATCGAGGACCGGATGGCGGACGTCGAGGCCGTGGTGCTCACGCACGGCCACGAGGACCACATCGGCGCGATCCCGTTCCTGCTGCGCCTGCGCCCGGACCTGCCGGTCATCGGCTCGAAGTTCACCCTGGCGCTGGTCGCCGCGAAGTGCCGCGAGCACCGGCAGCGGCCGAACCTGATCGAGGTCACCGAGGGTCAGCGCACCACGCACGGCCCGTTCGAGTGCGAGTACTTCGCCGTCAACCACTCGATTCCGGACGCCATCGCCATCGCGATCCGCACCGATGCCGGCATCGTGCTGCACACCGGTGACATCAAGCTCGACCAGCTGCCGCTCGACGGCCGCCTGACCGACCTCGCCGGCTTCTCGCGGCTCGGCGACGAGGGCGTCGACCTGTTCCTGGTGGACTCCACCAACGCCGAGGTGCCCGGCTTCGTCACTCCCGAGCGGGAGATCGGCGGCGTCCTGGACAACGTCATCGGCAAGGCCAAGCAGCGCGTCATCGTCGCGTCGTTCGCCAGCCACGTGCACCGCATCCAGCAGGTGGTGGACGTCGCGGTGCGGTACAACCGCCGGATCGCGTTCGTCGGCCGGTCCATGGTCCGCAACATGCAGATCGCCCAGGACCTCGGCTACCTCCGCGTCCCGGACGGCGTCGTCGTCGACGTCGACACCGCGGCGAACCTGCCCGACGACCGGTTGGTGCTCATCTCCACCGGCTCGCAGGGCGAACCGCTCTCCGCGCTGTCCCGGATGGCCCGCGGCGAGCACCGGCAGATCAACGTCCGCGCGAACGACCTCGTGGTCCTCGCGTCGTCGCTGATCCCCGGCAACGAGAACTCGGTGTTCGCGGTGGTCAACGGCCTCGCCAAGCGCGGTGCCACCGTCGTCACCCAGCAGAGCGCCAAGGTGCACGTGTCCGGCCACGCCTCGGCGGGTGAGCTGCTCTACCTCTACAACGCGGTGCGCCCCACCAACGCCATGCCCGTGCACGGCGAGTGGCGGCACCTGCGGGCCAACGCGGCGCTGGCCAAGGCCACGGGTGTCCCGGAGGAGCGAATCGTGCTCGCCGAGGACGGCGTCGTGGTGGACATGGTCGACGGTCTCGCGGAGATCGTGGGCCGGGTCCCGGTCGGCATGGTCTACGTGGACGGGAACTCCGTCGGCGACGTCGGCGACTCGACCCTCTCGGACCGCCTGGTGCTCGGCGAGGGCGGCTTCATCGCGATCTCGCTGGCCGTCGACATCCACACCGGCAAGCCCGTCAGCACCCCCGAGGTGTCGGGCCGCGGTTTCTCCGACGACCCGGCCGCCCTCAAGGAGGCCGCCGTGCTGGTGGAGTCCGAACTGGCCCGGCTCGCGCAGGAGGGCATCACCGACACCCATCGGATCGCGCAGGCCGTCCGTCGCGTCGTCGGCCGCTGGGTGGCGGACAAGTACCGTCGCCGCCCGATGATCATCCCGACGGTGATCGGCGTCTGACACAGAAGTTCGAACCGCTGGTCGGAGCGCGGCACGCCTGTTACTCGTGTTGCGGAATGGTCCCGATGGGGCCGGAGCGACTAACCTGACAGGCATGGCAGGTAAGACCGGCACCCGATCCACGCAGACCCCGACGACCTCAGGGCGCGCCACAGCGCCGCGAGGATCGTCGGGGTCTGCGTCGTCGAGGGCCGGCTCGACGAGGGGCGGGGGAGCGAAGCCGCGGTCCGGCGGTCGCACCACCAAGACCGTCACCACCCCGCGCAAGCCGACCGCGCCGCGCACCACGCGCAGCAACGCCACCGCTCGCAAGCCCTCGTCGAAGTCCGCCCGCGGACCGTTGCAGGTGGTCGGGAGCGGCCTGAGCAGCGGCTGGACCATGGTCGCCCGCGGTGTCGGCGCCACCACCCGTACCGTCGGCAGAGCCGCCGACATCGAGCACGGCCACCGCCGCGACGGCATCGCGCTCGGCCTGATCGCGGTCAGCGTCGTCATCGCCGCCGCCATGTGGTTCGCGGCCGGGGGACCGGTCGGCGGCTGGATCGAGACGGGGGTCCGGGCACTGTTCGGAGGCGCCGGCGCGGTGCTGCCGCTCGTCGGCATCGGGGTCGCGGTGGCGTTGATGCGCACTGAGCCCAAGCCCGAGGTGCGGCCGCGACTGGTGCTCGGGTCGCTGCTGATCGGGCTGCCCCTGCTCGGGATCTACCACGTCATCAGAGGTACCCCGACCGACGCGTCGGGTCGCGCGGAGGGCGCCGGCTTCGTCGGGTACGTCGTCGGCGGGCCGCTGACCGACGGACTGACCATGTGGTTGTCCGTCCCGCTGCTGCTGCTCGCGCTGGGCTTCGGTGTCCTGCTGATCACCGGGACCACCGTCCGGGAGGTCCCGGAACGGCTGCGCACCATGCTGGGCACGGGCCACGACCACGGCGACGAGTACGAACCGTACGACGACGAGACCCACGACGCCGACGGGGACGACGCCGACTACGGGCACGACGACCTCGACGACCTGCGCACCCTGCGGCCGACCCGCCGGCACCCGCGCTCCCGCAAGGACCCCGCGGACTACGACCCGGAGCTGTTCGACGCCGACGGCTACCCCGTCGACGACGCGGCCGCCGCCCCGCCGGCCGGCAACTACCCGGTCGAGGAGACCGCCGACGACGCCTTCACCGAGGTCATCGCGGCGGCGCCGATCGCGCCTGCCCCGGCCGCGGTGCGCCCGCGTCCGGCGCCGAAGGTGGCGCCGACGCCCCCGAAGCCGCGGCCCGCGCCGGAACCGGAGGACGACGAGCCGGAGATGACGGTCGCCGACCGCGTCATCGAGGGCGACTACACGCTGCCGCCGACCGACCTGCTGATCGAGGGCGACCCGCCGAAGACCGGCAGCGCCGCGAACGACGCGATGATCGAGGCCATCACCGAGGTGCTCGACCAGTTCAAGATCGACGCGGCCGTCACCGGTTTCACCCGCGGCCCGACGGTCACCCGCTACGAGGTGGAGCTCGGCCCCGGCGTCAAGGTCGAGAAGATCACCGCGCTGGCCCGCAACATCGCGTACGCCGTCGCGACCGACAACGTGCGCCTGCTCGCCCCGATCCCCGGCAAGTCCGCGGTCGGCATCGAGGTGCCCAACACGGACCGCGAGATGGTCCGGCTCGCCGACGTGCTCGCCGCGCCGTCCACCCGCAAGGACCACCACCCGCTGGTGATCGGCCTGGGCAAGGACATCGAGGGCAACTTCGTCAGCGCCAACCTGGCGAAGATGCCGCACCTTCTGGTGGCCGGCTCCACCGGTTCCGGTAAGTCGAGCTTCGTGAACTCGATGCTGGTCTCGCTGCTGGCCCGCGCCACCCCGGACGAGGTCCGGATGATCCTGATCGACCCGAAGATGGTGGAACTGACCCCGTACGAGGGCATCCCGCACCTGATCACGCCGATCATCACCCAGCCGAAGAAGGCCGCGGCGGCGTTGGCGTGGTTGGTCGAGGAGATGGAGCAGCGCTACCAGGACATGCAGGCCAACAAGGTCCGGCACGTCGACGACTTCAACAAGAAGGTCCGGTCTGGGGAGATCACGGCGCCGCTGGGCAGCGAGCGTGTCTACCGGCCGTACCCGTACATCCTCGCGATCGTGGACGAGCTCGCCGACCTCATGATGACCGCCCCGCGCGACGTCGAAGAGGCGATCGTGCGGATCACCCAGAAGGCCCGGGCCGCGGGCATCCACCTGGTGCTGGCCACCCAGCGCCCCTCGGTGGACGTGGTGACCGGCCTGATCAAGACCAACGTGCCCTCGCGGCTGGCCTTCGCGACGTCGTCGCTGACCGACTCGCGGGTCATCCTGGACCAGCCGGGCGCGGAGAAGCTGATCGGCATGGGCGACGCGCTGTTCCTGCCGATGGGCGCCGGCAAGCCGACCCGGCTGCAGGGCGCGTTCATCACCGACGAAGAGATCTCCGCGATCGTCGACTTCGCCAAGACCCAGGCGGATCCCGAGTACACCGACGGCGTCACCGCGTCGAAGGCGGCGGACAAGAAGGACGTCGACCCCGACATCGGCGGCGACATGGACGTGCTGCTGCAGGCGGTGGAGCTGGTGGTCACCAGCCAGTTCGGGTCCACCTCGATGTTGCAGCGCAAGCTGCGGGTGGGTTTCGCCAAGGCTGGGCGCCTGATGGACTTGATGGAGACCCGCGGGGTGGTCGGCCCGTCCGAGGGGTCCAAGGCCCGCGACGTGCTGATCAAGCCCGACGAACTGGAGGGGCTGATGTGGTCGATCCGCGGCGGCGACCCGGAGGCCTCCGCCGAGGACGAGTGACGGCGGCCTCGGGTGTGAATTCCGGTGTCCGTTTTGTGGTTGAATGAAACGCCTTGGAGGGGAGTATCCCCACCCCTGTGGCAATCCCGTCAACACGATCGGCTCCGATGCCGGTCCGGGGTTGCCGGTCGACCTACGTCGGCGGGAGAGACCTCCGGTGTCTTGAGCATGACTACCGGAGGATGGTAAGAGATGCACATCTCACCCCTGGTCTGGGTCATCACCTGTGCGGTGATCCTGGGCCTGTTCGTCTTCGACTTCTTTGCGCACGTGCGCACCCCACACGCGCCGACGTTCCGCGAGTCCGCGTTCTGGTCCGCGGTCTACATCGGCATCGCGCTGCTGTTCGGCGTCGTGGTGATCTGGATCTGGGGCGGGACCTACGGCGGTGAGTACTTCGCCGGCTACGTGACCGAGAAGGCCCTGTCGGTCGACAACCTCTTCGTCTTCGTGATCATCATGTCGACCTTCGCGGTCCCGCGGGAGTACCAGCAGAAGGTGCTGCTCATCGGCATCGTGATGGCACTGGTGATGCGCGGTGCCTTCATCGCCGTCGGCGCCGCCGCGATCGACGCCTACAGCTGGGTCTTCTACCTGTTCGGCTTCTTCCTGGTCTACACCGCGATCAAGCTGGTCAAGGACTCCGGCCACGAGGCGGAGATCGAGGAGGAGCGCGAGAGCCGGATCATCCGGATCGCCAAGAAGCTCCTGCCGACCACCGACGAGTACGACGGCGACAAGCTGACCACCAAGATCGACGGCAAGCGAGTGGTCACCCCGCTGCTGCTGGCACTGGTCGCGATCGGCTTCACGGACGTGCTCTTCGCGCTGGACTCGATCCCCGCGATCTACGGTCTCACCAGCGAGGCCTACATCGTGTTCACCGCCAACGCCTTCGCCCTGATGGGCCTGCGTCAGCTGTACTTCCTGATCGGCGGGCTGCTCGAGCGGCTGGTCTACCTGTCCTACGGCCTGTCCATCATCCTGGCGTTCATCGGTGTGAAGCTGGTGCTGCACGCGCTGCACGAGAACACGCTGCCGTTCATCAACGGCGGCGAGCACGTCGCGGTGCCGGAGATCAGCACCGGGACGTCGCTGCTGGTGATCCTCGGCGTCCTGATCGTCACGACCGTGGCGAGCCTGCTCAAGACCCGCAGCACCAACGCCGCCGCGAAGGCCTGACGGCCGCGCCGGTGCTCCCGGCGCCGCACCGATGCACGGCCGGGCCGGTCCCTGGAAGGGTCCGGCCCGGCCGTCGTGCTTCTGGAGTGCTGTGTTTCTGAAGTGCTGTGTTTCTGGAGTACTTGGGGTTCAGCCGTCGCTGAGCAGGCCCATCACCGGGGTCCACTCGGTGAAGCGGGCGGCGTCGACGAGTCCGGCCCGCGCGAACGGGTCCTGGGTGAACAGTTCCCGGACGGCGGCCTCGTCGGCGGCGTCCGCGATGATCAGCGCGCCGCTGCCGTCCGCGTACGGGCCGGTGCTGACCACGGCGCCGGCGGCGACGAGTTCGGCGAGCCAACCGCGGTGGTCCGGCCGCACCTCGTCGCGGCGGTCGGACGTGGCGGCGCTATAGGTGTACTCGACGGCGAACAGGGGCATCGAAGTCTCGCTTTCGGGGTGGGGTCGGTCCGGTCAGAGGGTGAGCAGCAGGCGGGTGTTGCCGAGCGTGTTCGGCTTGACGTAGCTCAGGTCCAGGAACTCGGCGACGCCGGTGTCGTAGGACCGGCACATCTCGGCGAACACCTCGGCGGTGACCGGCGTGCCCTCGATCTCCAGGAATCCGTGCCTGCCGAAGAAGTCGACCTCGAAGGTGAGCACAAACACCCGCTCGAGTTCGAGCTGGCGCGCCACCTCGATCAGCTGCGCCACCACCAGGTGCCCGGCGCCGCGGCCCTTGGCCTTCGGGTCGACCGCGACGGTGCGGATCTCGCCGAGGTCGGACCAGAGCACATGCAGTGCGCCGCAACCGATCACCTCGCCGTCGACCTCCACGACCCAGAACTCCTGGACCGCCTCGTAGAGGGTGACGAGGTTCTTCTCGAGCAGGATTCGGCCCGCGTAGATGTCGATCAGGCGCTTGATCTCCGGGACGTCGGAGGTGCGGGCGCGGCGGACGATAGGTTTGTCCGGATCGGAAACGAGGGGGCCTGAAGTCATGTGCTGCACATTAGTCGGCGCGGTAAACGATATTCTGGGCCGTGTGCCGCTCCGACCTGCTTTCGCCCGCCTCGACGTCCCCCTGGGCGCGGGGGAGTTTCCCGACACCGGGCGGGTGTTCGGGTGACCGCGAAGCCCCACGACGCCACCGACGGTGTCGTGGCGTCCGGATCTGAGGCTCCGGCGCACGAGCAGCCGGTGCCGTTGGTCAACATCGCCAACGTCCTGACCGTGCTGCGGATCCTGCTGGTCCCGGTCTTCCTGGCGGCCCTGTTCGTCGACGACGGCCAGTCGACGACCTGGCGGATCATCGCCACCGTCATCTTCGCGGTCGCCGCCATCACCGATCGGATCGACGGCCAGCTGGCCCGGAAGTACGGGCTGGTCACCGATTTCGGGAAGCTCGCCGACCCGATCGCGGACAAGGCGCTGATCGGCGCCGCGCTGGTGGGCCTGTCCGTGCTGGGCGAACTGAGCTGGTGGGTGACCGGCGTGATCGCGGCCCGCGAGCTGGGTGTCACGCTGCTGCGCTTCGCGGTGCTGCGGCACGGAGTCATCCCGGCCAGCCGCGGCGGCAAGGCGAAGACGCTGGTGCAGTCGTTCGCGATCGGGATGTACCTGCTGCCGCTGCCCGACGGCTGGGCGACCGCCAGCGCGGTGCTGATGGGGCTGGCGGTGCTGCTCACCGTCGTCACCGGCCTCGACTACGTGATCCAGTCCGTCCGGCTGCGGGCCGGCGTCCACACCCACCACCCGCCGCGGTGAGCTTCCCGCCGGCCGATCCGCTGCTGTCCGGCACCCGCGCGGCGGAACTGGTGTCGACCCTGACCGCTCGCGGACAGACTTTGGCCACCGCGGAGTCGTTGACTGCGGGCTTGCTGGCCGCCGCGGTCGCGGGCGTGCCGGGGGCCAGCCTGGTCCTGCGCGGGGGACTGGTGGTCTACGCGACCGACCTGAAGTCGACGCTCGCGGGCGTCGACCCCGCCGTCCTCGACGCGGACGGCCCGGTCGCGGAGCGCACCGCCGAGGGGCTGGCACAGGGCGCGCGGGCCCGTTGCGGTGCCGACTGGGGCGTCGGACTGACCGGTGTTGCCGGACCGGACGAACAGGACGGACAGCCGGTGGGTACGGTCTACCTGGGGATTGCCGGACCCGACGGGGTCGACGTGACCCGGTTGACGTTGCCCGGTGACCGATGGGCGATCCGCACCGCTGCGGTCGCGTCGGCGGTGTCCGGGCTCCTCGATCGCATGAGTGTCACCGCCCCGCGATAGGGTCGGGAACCAATTCGGGACAGTTGGACGTTTACCCAACAGTCGGGTCGGAAGAAGGAGGAGCCAGATGACGGTCCTGTTGCGTGAAGCAATCGGCGACAGTCTGCGGCGCACGCGGGTGTCGCAGAGCCGTACCCTGCGTGAAGTCTCGAGCTCCGCCAGGGTCAGCCTCGGGTACCTCTCCGAGGTGGAACGGGGTCGCAAGGAGGCGTCCAGCGAGTTGCTGGCCGCCATCTGCTCGGCCCTCGAGGTTCCGCTGTCGGAGGTGCTCTACGACGTCAGCGAGTCGCTGTCGGACGGCGGCACCGACCGCGCCGCACGGGTGCACCAGCGCGCCGATGCCGGCGCCCCGCGTGTCGGCGTGAGCCCCACGGTGCTGGACGGTCCGGCCCGGATCGCGGAGGACACCCGCATGGTGATCCCCGCGCCGAAGGCACGGGCCCTCGCGGCGGCCTAGTCGTTTGCTCGGCTGTCGCCGCATCGTGAACCGGGGCGGTGGTTTGGCCCGGCGAAGCTCCGCTGCGGGCCCTGGCATTGTAGATTCGTTACCGACCACCAGCTTTCGAACCGGCAGGGACGACGAGCAGGTAGGGCACAGCCCTAGAACCGGTGCGTGACGGTCGCGCATCGGGTCGCGCACCGCGCGGCGCATCAGATGGAGGCGGGATCAATCCATGGCTAATCCGTTCGTCAAGGGGTGGAAGTACCTGATGGCGCTCTTCAACTCGAAGATCGAGGAGAAGGCCGACCCGAAGGTGCAGATTCAACAGGCCATCGAGGACGCCCAGCGCCAGCACCAGGCCCTGTCCCAGCAGGCTGCGTCGGTGATCGGTAACCAGCGTCAGCTGGAGATGAAGCTCAGCCGCCAGCTCGACGAGGTGGAGAAGCTCAACGCGAACGCCCGGCAGGCCGTCACGCTCGCCGACCAGGCCGCCACCGCCGGCGACGTGGAGAAGGCAACGCAGTACACCAACGCCGCCGAGGCGTTCGCCGCCCAGCTCGTGACCGCCGAGCAGGGTGTCGAGGACCTCAAGGTGCTGCACGACCAGTCGCTGCAGGCCGCCGCGCAGGCGAAGAAGGCCGTCGAGCAGAACGCGATGGCCCTGCAGGCCAAGGTCGCCGAGCGCACCAAGCTGCTCAGCCAGCTCGAGCAGGCCAAGATGCAGGAGAAGGTCAGCGAGTCGCTGCGCTCGATGGACAGCACCCTGTCCGCGCCCGGCAACACCCCCAGCCTCGACGCCGTGCGCGACAAGATCGAACGTCGCTACGCCGACGCGCTGGGCTCCGCGGAGCTCGCCGGCAACTCGGTGCAGGGTCGGATGATGGAGGTCGAGCAGGCCAGCATCCAGATGGCCGGGCACAGCCGCCTCGAGCAGATCCGTGCGTCCATGAAGGGCGACGCGCTGCCCTCCGGTGGCGCCGTCGCACCGACCGCCGCGCCGGCCACCCCCGCCGCGCCGGCCACCCCCGTCGCCAAGCCGGAGGCAGCGGGACCGAACGCCCAGTAGCTCGGACCACGCGGCAGCGCGGACACCGTAACGACGAGGGCCGACCGGACACTGTCCGGTCGGCCCTCGTCGTCGTGTCGAACCGGCGGGTCGAGGGTGTCTGCTGTCGGCGAACAGCGGCCCTGCGTCCGCCGACCGGTGGAAGGCTAGGGTCATGGCTGCAGCGGACCGCACCGTCGTCGACCTCGCCGCCCGGCGGCGCGACCGGCGGGGCCCCGCCCGCGCCGACGCCCCGGCGCCGCTGTTGCGCACGGTGTACGGCGAGATCCTGCGCGACGAGCGCCGCGACCAGGACCGCACCCTCGACGAGGTCGCGCGCGCGGTCGGAATGTCCAAGCAGTACCTGTCCGAGGTCGAGCGCGGGCGCAAGGAGCCGTCGTCGGAGATGCTGCACTCGGTGTGCGGCGCGCTCGGCCTGCCGCTCGAGCACCTGCTGGCCCGTGGCGTGCGGCGACTGGCCGTCACGCGACGGGCCGGAACGGGCGCACCGTCCGGCCCGCCGCAGGAGCGGAGCCCGCAGGTCGAACTGCTGGCCGCGTAGACGCTCTCACCCGGCGTCGCGGGTGACGATCACCTGGTCGGCCAGGCCGTAGTCGAGTGCCTCCTGCGCGGTGAAGATCCGGTCCCGGTCGGTGTCCTTGCGCAGCCGCGCCGCGTCCTGGCCGGTGTGTGCGCTGAGGATCTCCTCGGTCTGCGACCGGATCCGCAGCACCTCCGCGGCCTGCAGCGCGAGGTCCGAGATGGAGCCCTGTCCCTGGGTCGAGGGCTGGTGCAGCAGGACACGGGAGTGTGCGAGCACATACCGCCTGCCGGGCGCGCCCGCGGCGAGCAGGACAGCCGCCGCCGACGCAGCCTGACCCATGCAGTAGGTCGCGACCTGTGGGCGCAGGAACTGCATGGTGTCGTAGACCGCCAGCATCGCGGTGGTCGATCCCCCCGGGGAGTTGATGTACAACCCGATCTCCCGGTCCGGTGCCTCCGCCTCGAGGTGCAGTAGTTGCGCCATCACGACGTTCGCGACGCCGTCGTCGATCTCGGTACCCAGGAAGATGATTCGCTCGTTGAGCAGGCGGCTGAACACGTCGAAGGACCGTTCGCCCGCCGGTGTCCGCTCGATGACGTTGGGAATCGTGTACTGGGACATCACTGCAGCCCCATCCGTCCGGCGGTCGCGAAGGGCGCGATCTGAGCGAAGGAACCGACGACCGCGTCGACGATCCCGTAGTCGCGGGCCTGCTCCGGGGTGAACCAGCGGTCGCGATCACTGTCGGCGGCGATCTCCTCGACCGGGCGGCCGGTCTCCGCCGCGAGGATCTCCTCCGACTGCCGCTTCATGTACTCCCAGTTGTCCGCCTGAATGGCAATGTCCATCGCGGTGCCGCCGATCCCGGCGGACGGCTGGTGCATCATGATTCGGCTGTGCGCCAGGCTGATCCGCTTGCCGTGCGTACCCGAGGCGAGCAGCACCTGGCCCATGCTCGCGGCGAAGCCGAGGGCCACGGTCACCACGTCGTTGGGGATCAGCTTCATGGTGTCGTAGATGGCCAGACCGGCCAGCACGGACCCGCCGGGTGAGTTGATGTAGAGGACGACGTCGCGGTCGGCGTCGGCCGTGGCGAGCAGCACCAGTTCGGCGCACACCCGCTCGGCCATCTCGTCGTTCACCTCCCCGGTGAGCAGCAGGGTGCGCTGGCGGAAGAGTCGGTCGGTGAGTTGGTCGCGGTAGTCCAGGGGCGATTTCTCGATCATGCATCCCGTTGTATCGGGCGGATGTGGATGCGAATCGATTTGTCTGCCAAGGGCAGACGAGGCCGCGCCCAGCGCGTCGGATGTCGAGGCCCTCGGATATTGACTGGCGTCGTTCGATCCGTCCGTGGTGTTGTGGGGCATGGAGAATCACGTTCGACCGATGCGGGCGCCAGACCTCGACCGCGCAGCGGGCGTCCTGGCGGACGCATTCACCGGCTACCCGTGGACCGACTGGTGCGTGGCGGCCGATTCCCACACCGAACGGCTCGCGGGGCTACAGCGCATCTACCTCGAACACATGGCGCTGCCGTACGGCGCGGCCTACATCGACGCGTCGGGCAGCGGCGTGGTCGCGTTCGTTCCGCCGGACATGCCGGAACCGACCGAGAGCGTCGTCTCGAAGATCGTCGAGCTGCACGGTGACCGGGTCGGGCGACTGGTCGAGGCCGAGAATCAGCTGTCGAGGCTCCCGGCCGAACCCGACGCCTGGACCCTGGCGACCGCCGGAGTCGCCCGTGCCGGTCAGGGCGCCGGACTGGGCGGAGCGTTGTTGAAAGCCGGTCTGGCGGAACTGGACCGGCACGAGCGCGCCTGCAGCCTCGACACCTCGACCGACCGGAACCTGCCCCTCTACGAACGCCACGGGTTCGTGGTCACCGGCCACATCACGCTCGCCGGCGGGCCGGACGTGTGGAGGATGCACCGACAGGCCGCACATCGGGCCTAGTCGCGTCGGGCTGGTCGCCGGGCATGGAGCGTGTCTCGTAACAGATCGCGCCCGGTCACCTCATGGGTTGGCGGGGGACAGCCATTCACACCTCCAACAGCTCGTGACACGGATGCCTTGCGTTCACCGATTCGTCGCCGAGTAATGGCATCGTTCGACCGCCCACCGAGGACGAGAGAAGGCGACAGAGATGCGCGAATCCATGCGACGCAGGCGTTTTACCTATCTAGGCGCACTCGCGCTGTCCGTGATCGCGGCATTCGCAATCGCGCAGCCGGCGGCCGCGGCGCCGCGGCAGTCACCCCCACAAGATCTTTGGACCGTGCCGACCCGGCCGGCTTCCGACTTCACAATCCTCGTGGCCTACAGCTTCGGCAACCGGATCCCTGCCGGCGTGGATCCGACGCGAACGGTGGGGCAGCCAGGTCCGGTCAACGAGGCTCTGGCGGACGCCATCGTCGCGACCCGCGGAACTCGGACGGTGCCGATCTACGCGCAGACCGAAATCGCGTCCGTGCTGCGCGGCAAGTACGGGTTGACCGACGTCATTGAAATTGGCCCGGATCAGGCACCGGACGGCACGCTCGTCTATCTGTCGACCGATGGAGTCGCGAAGAAGGTCGCGTCGTTGCGCGGCCCGCGCGCCGGCGATGACGTTGTCGGCGTCATCGCGTTCAGCGACCACCAGTGGCGTTCGGTCTATACGACTGTCGCGGCGGGGTTCCACGCCTACGGCCCGGGCGGGATGGCGATGCCCGCGACCTACGACCCGTTGTCCGGACAAGACTGGACCCGCAGCCGGGAAAGCTATCTGCCCCGCGACATTGCGGGGCGGGTCGCGTTGCTACCGCAGCTGGTCTCCGCGAGCTAGCCAGGGAGTGTCTCTAGTCGTCGACCCCACGCGCCGCGAGGGCCTCGCCCATCGCGTCCGCGGTCCGCAGCGCCCCGATCACCACCGGGACGGCCAGTGCCCGCAGCGAGAACCCGAGCCCGCGGGCCTTGCGGGCCTCGGTCACGTCGGAGACCAAGCCGGCGAGCAGCGGGATGCAGCGCAGGGTCATCGCCAGCACCAGGCCCACCCGGTCCGGGTTGACGCCGAAGCGCCGCAACGGCGCCAGGAGGCGCTGCACGGCGTCGAGCATGTCGATCACCCGCGTGGTCAGCGTGACGAGCGCCGCGGCCGCCACGGACAGCAGCAGCACCCCGCACACCACCAGCGCGCGGCGCCAGCCCGTGAAGACCACCTGGAAGGCGCCGACGAACAGCAGCATCCACAGCACCGGGCGCAGTTGGCTCAGCGCCACCCGGACCGGGATCCGGGCCACCGCGTACGCGGCGGTCAGCACTGCCGCGGCGGGAGCCAGGTGCCAGGGCTCGCGGACCGCGGCCGTCACCGCGACCAGTCCCACCAGCAGTCCCGCGAGCTTCGCGCCCGCGGGCAACCGGTGCAGCACCGACCCGGCCGGGTGGTAGAGGCCGAGCGTGGTCATCCGATGAGGCGGCGGTAGAAGGCGATCGACTCGCCCGGCAGGCCGTCCGCGACCACTGCGCCTGCGTCGACGACCAGCACCCGGTCGAAGTCGGCGAGCAGGTCGAGTTGATGGGTCACCGCGACCACCTGCTGAGGCAGCGCTGCCAACGTCTGTGCCACCACCCGGGTGTTGCGCAGGTCCAGCAGCGTGGTCGGTTCGTCGGCGACGATCACCTCCGGTTCGGTGACCATGATCGCCGCGAGCGCGAGCATCTGCTTCTGGCCGCCGGAGAGCAGGTGGGTCGGATGCTCGGCGTGTCCGGCCAGACCGAAGTTCTCGAGCACCGCGCTCACCCGCGCGGCCCGCTCGGCCTGCGGCACCGACGTCCGGCGCAACGAGAACGCGATGTCCTCGGCGACCGTCGGCATGATGATCTGGTGATCGGGGTCGGTGAAGACGAACCCGACCTTGCGCCGGACCTTGCGGCCCTCGCGCGCGGTGTCGAGTCCGTCCACGGTGACCCGGCCGCCGCTGGGCAGCACCAGGCCGTTGATCATCCGGGCGAGCGTGGACTTGCCGCTGCCGTTGGCGCCGACGATCCCGATCCGGCGCTCGGTGAGGCTGAGGCTGACGTCCGCGAGCACCGCACGATCGCCGTAACGGTGGGAGACGGACTCGAAGCGGATCTCGGTCATGCGAGGTGGGTCAGGCGGGGTCGGCGACGGGGGCGTACGTCGTCGACCGCGGCGCCAACAGCGCCGGGTACGCGCGGTGCACCTGCACCGCGACCAGCGCCGCCACGACGGCCTTGACCGCGTCGCCCGGCAGGAACGTGACGTTGGTGCTCAGCGCCTGCCAGAGGGTCAGGTCGGTGCGCAGCATCAGGCCGGCGATGCCGAACCCGTAGAGCACGACGATGCCGCCGAGGAGGTTGATCGCGGTCCCGACCACGACGTTGTAGCGCGGCAGCATCTTGACGGTGAGCCAGCCGATCACCGCGACCGTGGGGATCCAGCCGATCAGGAAGCCGGCGGTCGGCCCGGCCAGGGAGGTCAGCGAGGTGCGGCCACCGGCCAGCACGGGCAGCGCCAGGCCCAGCACGATCACGGTGAGCACCGCCAGCACGCCCTTGCGGGGTCCCAGCAGCGCGCCGGCGAGCATGACGCCGAGCGTCTGCAGGGTGATCGGGACGCCGGAACCGCCGACGGTGATGGTGCCGGGCAGGCCCAGCGCGATGATCAGCGCGGCGAACACCGCCACCTGTGCGAGGTCACGCGCGGTGAAGGTCGGGGCGCCAGGGGTGCTGGTGGACACGGCGAAATGCTCCTCAGGAAAGGGTGGGGTAACCCGGCGAGCTTAGTTCACCGGCCGGTTGCCCAGGTCACGTCGTATTCGGGGGCACCCGCCGCAGGCGCCCCCGACCGGCCTGGGGGATCACCCTGATCTTTCCCTGATCTTGCGTCTGAGCTGGTGCTTTTCTCGTCGAGGCCTGCGAGGCTGAACGCATCGGGCCGTCGGTGCGGCGGCCGGAGCGAGTGAACGGAGAACCCTGGTGTTCTGGAAGATCGTAGGAATCGTCGCCCTGGTCTGGATCGCGTTGGCGGTGGTCGGCGCGCTGGTGAAGGGGCTGTTCTGGGTGCTGGTCGTCGGCGCCGTGGTGTTCGGGCTGTACCTGCTGTTCAAGGCGATGTCGGGCAGCGACGCGCACGACATCGACCGGATCTGACCCGCCGGGCCCGCGAGATGCTCGGTGACCGCTGCGGGTGCCCGCGACTACGGGCATCCTGAACCGATGGAGCCGATTCCCGAGGACTGGCAGCGTGGCGTCGTGATCGTCGCCCACCCCGACGACATCGAGTACGGGTGCGCCGCGGCGGTGGCCCGGTGGACCGCACAGGGCAAGGACGTCCGGTACGTCCTCGCGACCAGCGGCGAGGCCGGCATCGACGGGCTCGCGCCGGACGAGTGTCGCCGGCTGCGCGAGGACGAGGAGCGGCGCTCGGCCGCGGTCGTCGGGGTCAGCGAGGTCGAGTTCCTCGGCCACCCCGACGGCCGACTGCGGGCGGACCTGGCGCTGCGGGCCTCGCTCGCCGCGGCCATCCGGCGGCACCGCCCGGAGTTCGTGGCCACCATGAACTTTCGTGAGACGTGGGCGCCCGGCCACCTGAACAGCGCCGACCACCGCGCGCTCGGGATCTCGGTGCTGGACGCGGTGTCCGACGCCGCCAACGCGTGGATCTTCCCCGAGCTGACCGAGTCGCCGTGGGCGGGGGTGCGCTGGGTCGCGGTGAACGTCATGGTCGGGGCCACCCACGCCGTCGACGTCACCGAGACCGTGGCGTCGGCGGTCGCCTCGCTGACCGAACACCGGCGGTACCTCGAAGCTCTGAGCGCGACCCCGGTGGCGGAGCAGGCCGCGAACCAGATCGAGATGGCCACCGCGCCGAAGGACGGTTTCCCGGCGCAACGGGCGGTGGCCTTCGAGCTGTACTGCTACTGACCGCCCGGTCCGCCGTGCAGCGGCGCCCCGACGATCGCCCGGCCGGCGTTCGGCACCGCCTCGATGTCGAGCGGCAGCGGGTCCAGCCGCTCGCCGTCCGCGTAGGGCGTGATGACGGACCCGCCGATGCCGTCGCGCGGCGCCTCCAGCCGGATCTTGCGTGAACGGAACGTCTGCACCTCGTCGAGGTCGACATGGGTGCCCTTGTAGACGGTCGGGAACAACCGGATCAGCTTGAGCCGGCTGCCGGCGGTCACCACGGTGACGTCGAGCAGTCCGTCGTCGAAACGGGCGTTCGGGGTGATCAGCATGCCGCCCCCGTACGAGGTGCCGTTGCCGACCGTCACCATCGCGGCGTCCAGCTCGATCGTCTGGTCGTCGAGCACGATCCGGTAGGGGATCGGCCGCAGCTGCGCCAGCTCGACGAGCATCGCGGCGTTGTAGCGCATCGGGCCGCGGGGCCACCGCATCCGGTTCGCCCGGTCGGTGACCAGCGAGTCGAAGCCGCTCGAGAGCACCGTGCCGAACCAGCGGTCGCCGGCGCGGCCGAGGTCGAGGGTGGCCACCTCGCCGTGCGCGATCACGTCGGCGGCCGCGACCGGGTCGTCGACGGGGATGTGCAGCTGACGCGCGTGGTCGTTGCCGGTGCCGCCCGGGATGATGCCCAGCGGCACACCGGTTTCGGCCAGTGCCTGCCACGCGATGCTGATCAGTCCGTCGCCGCCGGCGGCGACCAGTGCGTCGGTGCCGGCGGCGACCGCCTTGCGGGCCAGGGTGAGCGCCTCGGCGGCGTCGCGGCCCTCGATCTCGGTCACGGTGACGCCGAGTTCGCGCAGGCGGGCCACGGCCGTGGCCGCGGCCTCCGGGGCATGTCCGTTGCCCGCGGCAGGGTTGGTGAGGACGGTGACCGATCGTGTCATGGCAGCAGCTTGCCAGGGTTGAGGATGCCGGTGGGGTCGAGTGCGTCCTTGACCGCCCGCAGCACCTTGCCGCCCAGCTCGCCGATCTCGTCCAGCATCCACGGCTGGTGGTCGCGCCCGACGGCGTGGTGGTGGGTGATGGTGCCGCCCGCGGCCACGATGGCGTCGCCGGCGGCCTTCTTCGCGACCGCCCACTGCGCGAGGGGATCGGCGGCCTGCGCGCAGACGACCGTGAAGTACAGCGACGCGCCGGTGGGGTAGGTGTGCGAGATGTGGCACATCACCAGCGGCGAGGTGCCCTGCCCGGCGAGCGATTCGGTGAGGGCGCCGGTGACCGCGCCGCGCAGGTTCGACAGGTTGGACCAGGTGGTGGCGGTCTCGAGCGTCTCGACGATGGCGCCGGCGTTGAGCAGGGCGTCGCGCAGGTACGGCGCGTCGAACCGGCCGTGCTCCCAGTCCCGGGCCGGCTGCTCGCCGAGGGCGGTGCCTCCCGCGGCGGTGAGCACCGCGGTGGCCTCGGCGTAGCGCGACTGCACGTGCGCGGCGGTGCCCTCGAAGGTGGTGACGGACAGGCAGCCCGCGGTGGGGCTCTCGCCGCCGACCTTGGAAGCCAGGGCCAGGTTGAGACCGGTCTCGGCCTCGTCGGACAGGCGCATGACGGTCGGCGCGGCGCCGCTCTGGATCACCGTGCGCAGCGCGGCGGCGCCGGTCTCGAAGTCGGGGAACGACCAGGCCTGGTAGGCGGTGGTCTCGGGGACGGGGTGCACCCGGACCGCGACGGAGGTGATGATCCCGAGGACGCCCTCGGACCCGACGAACAGTTGACGCAGGTCGGGGCCCGCAGCGGAGCCCGGGCCGCGCCCCAGCTCGAGGGTGCCGGACGGGGTGGCGACGGTGATCCGCTCGACCATGTCGTCGAACCGGCCGTAGCCGGCGGAGGCCTGCCCGGAGGACCGCGTCGCGGCGAACCCGCCGATGGTGGCGAACTGGAAGCTCTGCGGGAAGTGTCCGAGCGAGAAGCCGTGCGCACCGAGCAGTGCCTCCGCCTGCGGGCCGGTGACGCCTGCCTCGAGGACGGCGATCCCGGAGACCGCGTCGAGGCTCACCAGCGCGTCGAGGCGGCGCAGGTCGAGCGCGAGCACCTCGGCGAAGTCGCCGCGGACCGGGTCGACGCCGCCGACCACGCTGGTGCCGCCGCCGAAGGGGACGGCCGCGACGGACTGGTCCGCGCACCATTGCAGCAGGGCCACGACCTCGTCGTGCGAACCGGGCAGGACCACCGCGTCGGGGGCGTCCTGAGGCTGGGTGTCCTTGCGGCGCAACAGGTCCGGGGTGCTCTTGCCGCCGGCGTGGCGCAGTCGGGTCGCGTCGTCGGTGCGAACCTGCTCGGCGCCGAGGAGCGACTCGAGCGCGTCCCGGTGCGCGGGCGTCAGCGCGGTGGGCCGGAGCACGGCGTCGGACTCGGCGGGCGGCGGCGCTTGCTCGGCGGACACCCCGAGCGCTGCCTGCAGCAGGGAGACGACCTGCGGGGAGAGTTGCTTACGGAACTCGCCGACACCCCACGCGTCCCACTCCATGGTGGGAGCCGCGGTGTCGGGGCGGGCGAGTGGCGACTGCGAACGAGGCGCTGTGGTGTCGGTCATGCGTTACAGTGTTACATACGATGTCTATCCGTAACGAAGATTCCGGCGTCCGTGATGCCACGCCCAGTGTCGACGATCTGATCCTCGACGCGGCCCGGACCTGCGTGCTCGAGTTCGGCCTGCGACGGACCACCCTCGCCGAGATCGCCCGTCGCGCCGGCGTCAGCCGCCCGACCGTCTACCGGCGCTGGCCCGACACCCGGGCCGTGGTCGGAGACCTGCTGACCCGGGAGATCCGGCAGGCGCTGCCCGAGATGTCCGGCCCGCACGGCGCCCGCGAGCAGTTGGTGAACGGCGTCGTCGAGGTGGCGGAGAAGGTGCGCACCCACCCGCTGTTCGTGAAGATCGTCCGTTCGGACCCGGAACTGCTGGTCCCGTACATCGTCGACCGGCTCGGCGCCAGCCAGCGGGCCATCATCGACGTGCTCACCCCCGTGGTCGACGCCGGTCAGCGCGACGGTTCGATCCGCGCCGGCGATCCCGCGGGGCTCGCGACCATGGTGCTGCTGATCGCGCAGTCCGCCGTCCAGTCCGCCGGCATCGTCGCCGACGTGCTCTCGCCCGACGCCCTGGTCGACGAACTGCGCCTGGCCGTCGACGCCTACCTCACCCCCCGCTAGCCGCCCGCACCAAGAGGAGCTCACCGTGCATCCCTACTCCCTGTCCGCGCTCAACGCGGACCGACGCTCCCGCGACCTCGCCGCCCTCGGCGACCGTCCCGAGGTCGACGTGCTGGTGATCGGCGGCGGCGTCACCGGCGTCGGCGCCGCGCTCGACGCCGCCGCCCGCGGGCTGCGGGTGCTGCTGGTGGAGCGTCACGACCTGGCCTTCGGCACCAGCCGGTGGAGTTCGAAGCTGGTGCACGGCGGGCTGCGTTACCTGGCGACCGGCAACGTCGGGATCGCGCGCGAGAGCGCCGTCGAGCGGGGCATCCTGATGACCCGAACGGCCCCGCACCTGGTCCGGGCGATGCCGCAGCTGGTGCCGCTGCTGCCCTCCGTCGGCGTGTTCGAGAAGTCGCTGGTGCGAACGGGGTTCCTAGCCGGTGACCTGTTGCGGGCGACCGCCCGGACGCCGTCGTCGGTGCTGCCGCGGTCGCGCCGGGTCTCCGCGGACCGGGCCGCGGAGATGGCCCCCGCGGTCCGGCGGGAGGGTCTGCGCGGCGGGCTGCTGGCCTACGACGGCCAGCTCGTCGACGACTCCCGGCTGGTGGTCGCGCTGGCCCGGACCGCGGCCCTGCGCGGCGCCACCGTCCTGACCCGGGTGGGGGCCTACGACGTGACCGGCGGCTCGGCGCGGCTGCGCGACGAGCTGACCGGCGAGGAGCTGACCGTCCGGGCCAAGGCCGTCGTCAACGCGGCCGGCGTGTGGGCGGGGCAGATCGACCCCGAGATCCGGCTCAAGCCCAGCCGCGGCACCCACCTGGTGCTCTCGGCCGAGGCGCTCGGCAACCCGACCGCGGCGTTGACGGTGCCGATTCCGGGGGAGACCAACCGATTCGTCTTCGCGCTGCCCGCGCAGCTCGGCCGGGTGTACCTGGGACTGACCGACGAGGCCGTCGAGGGCGAGATCCCCGACGTGCCGACGGCCTCCGATTTCGAGGTCGACTTCCTGCTGGACACCGTGAACACCGCGCTGGGCACCCCGCTGACCCGCGACGACGTGCTCGCCACCTACTCGGGGCTGCGGCCGCTGCTGGACACCGGCGAGGGCTCCACCGCCGACCTCTCGCGCAACCACGCGGTGCTGCGCTCCGCGAACGGGGTGATCAGCGTGGTCGGCGGCAAGCTCACCACCTACCGGAAGATGGCGCAGGACGCCGTCGACCTGGCGGTGCGTGAGAGCGGGCTCGAGGCCGGGCCGTGTCTGACCGCGGACCTGCCGCTGGTGGGGTCCGGCCCCGCGCCCGGCGCCGGTCCGGTGCCGCGGGACCTCCCCGCATCGTTGACGCTCCGGTACGGGGCCGAGTCGGCGGCGGTGGCCCGCGCCGGGGAGCTGACACCGGTGGCCGAGGGCATCGACGTCACCCGGGCAGAGCTGGCGTTTGCGGTGAGCCACGAGGGCGCCCTCGACGCAGACGACCTGCTGGACCGCAGGACCCGGATCGGTCTGGTGCCCGCCGACCGGGAGCGGGCGCTGGCCGCGGCGACGGMGGCGTTGGCGCGCAGCTGATTTCCCGGTCGTGGGGGCGTCGGGCGACAAATTTCGTCGGGCGCACAATTTAGGACTGATCCTGTCCGCAATCGCTCGTAGCGTGGTCCCTACCGACATGAAGGAAGGGACCACACCGTGACCATCTCATCGCAGCCCGAACTGACCGGCGAGCGCGCCGACATCCTCTCGATCCTCGCCGACCAGCGCCGGACGTTCCTCATCGCCTACCGCGGGCTCGACGACGCCGGCGCGCGCACCCGCTCGACGGCCAGCGAGCTGACCCTGGCCGCGCTGCTCAAGCACGTGGCGGGCACCGAACGGAACTGGCTCGAGACGCTGCTCGAACGCGACGAGAACGCCGAGTTCGACATGGCCACCGCGACCGAGAGTTGGACGGTAGCCGAGAACGACACGGTCGAATCGCTGCTCGCGCAGTACGACGCCGTCGCCGCCGCGACCGAGGCGGCGGTGGCGTCGCTGCCCGACCTGGACCTGCTGGTGCCGTTGCCGACCGCGCCGTGGGCCCCGGAACGCGAGTGGTGGACGGCGAGAAGGCTGCTGCTGCACGTCATCCGGGAGACCGCGCACCACTCGGGGCACGCGGACATCATCCGCGAGTCGCTGGACGGCGCGAACACCACGATGCAGATGGGCGCGGACGCCGGCATGGAGTTCTGACCCACCGGCGGGAGCGCGGTTTCGCCCGGCGGGACCGGGTCCCGCCGGGGTAACGTCGGGCCTTGTGAGTATTCGACTCGGATACCAGATGCCCAACTTCAGCTATGCGAAGCCGGTCGTGGAGCTGTTCCCCACCGTCGTCGCCCAGGCCCGGGAGGCGGAGGCCGCGGGCTTCGACACCGCCTTCGTGATGGACCACTTCTACCAGTTGCCCGGTATCGGGGAACCGGACGAGCCGATGCTCGAGGCCTACACCGCGCTGGCCGGCCTGGCGGCGTCGACCTCGAGCATCCAGCTCTCCGCGCTGGTCACCGGTAACACCTACCGCAACCCGGCGATGCTGGCCAAGACCGTCACCACCCTGGACGTGGTCAGCGGCGGGCGTGCGGTGCTCGGCATCGGAGCCGGCTGGTTCGAGCTCGAACACCGCCAGTTCGGTTACGAGTTCGGCACTTTCACCGAGCGGTTCGAGCGGCTCGGGGAGGCCCTGGAGATCATCGTGCCGATGCTGCGCGGGCAGCGGCCGACCTTCGAGGGCAAGTGGTACCGGACCGAGGGTGCGATCAACGAGCCCCGCGTCCGCGACGACCTGCCGGTGTTGCTCGGTGGCGGCGGCGAGAAGAAGACCTTCGGCTACGCGGCCCACTACGCCGACCACCTGAACATCATCTGCAACGCCTCGGAGCTGCCGCGCAAGCTCGACGCGCTGGCCCAGCGCTGCGAGGAGGCGGGCCGCGACCGCGGCACCCTCGAGACGAGCTTCCTCGCGTTCGTGACGATCGACGAGGACGGTGACCGCGCGCGGCAGCTGCACCATGACCTCATGCTCTCCCGCGGCGTCGACCTGTCGACGCTGTCGGCGGAGGACCGGGCCGCCGCCACCGACCGGCAGTTCGTCGGCAGCCCGGACGAGGTGGCCGAACAGATTCAGACCCGGGTCCTCGACCACGGCGTCGACGGGATCGTGATCAACCTCGTCGCCAACGGCGAGGAGCCGGGGATCGTGGAGTTGGCGGGCGCGGCCCTGCGCCCACTGGTGACCGACTGACCACCGGGGGTGTGGTGACGTGACGCCCGGGCCCGGGTCCGACGGGCAGGACGAACGGTTCCGTCGGCTGACGACGCCGCGGTCGGCGGCGGTCGCCGGCATCCTCTTCGGGGTCCTCTTCGGGACCAGCCTGGTGCTGATGCGCACCGCGCTACCGGCCGATCCGTTCGCCGTGACCGCCTGGACGGGGAGCGCCGCCTCGCGAATGGCCGCCGCCCTGGTGCTGGCGCCGTTCGCGGGCATCGCGTTCCTGTGGTTCATCGGCGTCGTCCGCGACCGCCTCGGCGACCTCGAGGACCGGTTCTTCGCCACGGTGTTCCTCGGCAGCGGACTGCTGTTCCTGGCCATGGCCTTCGTCTCGACGGCGGTGGCCGGCGGGATCCTCGCGATGTCCCGGCATGGCGGAGGCTCCGAGGCCGAGATCGTCTACTTCGGCCGCGAGGTGATGCTGCAGGTCAGCAACGTCTACGCGGTGCGGATGGCCGGGGTGTTCATGATCTCGCTCGGCACGATCTGGCTGCGCACCGGCCTGATGCCGCGCTGGTTGGTGATGACGACCTACCTGCTGTCGCTGACCCTGCTGCTCGTGGTCAGCCTCAGCCTCTGGGTGACGCTGGTGTTCCCCGCGTGGGTCGTGGTGATCAGCGCCTTCATCCTCGCCGCCCGCCGGCCCGGCCCGACATCGGACGGCTGACGGCGCAGGCCTTTGCCCCCGCGGTCGCGGCCCGTCCGCCGCACTGGTGACGGGCCGCCCGCGGGCACTGTGGCACCCTGGGCGGATGCGAGTCGCCGTTGTCGCCGGGCCCGATGCCGGCCATGCCTTTCCCGCCATCGCACTGTGCCTGAAACTGCTTGCCGCGGGCGAGGATCCGGTGCTGTTCACCGGTGACCGATGGCTCGAGCAGGCGCGGGCGGCGGGGATCAGCGCACGCAAGCTCAAGGGGCTCGCGCCGCGCCCCGAGGACGACGACCTGGACGCCGGTCAGCGGATCCACTCCCGGGCCGCGCACATCTCCACCGAGATCCTCCCGGACCTGAGTGCCATGCTGCCGGACCTGGTGGTCTCGGACATCCTCACCGCGGGCGGCGGGATGGCCGCCGAACGGCTCGACGTGCCGTGGGTGGAACTGTCCCCGCACCCGCTCTACGCTCCCTCGAAGGGGCTGCCGCCGATCGGCAGCGGCCTGGCGCCGGGGGAGGGGCTGCGCGGGCAGGCCCGCGACGCGCTGATGCGCGCGGCGACCGGGCGTTCGATCAAGCAGGGCCAGCGGCAGCGCTCGGCGGCCCGGGTGAGCATCGGCCTGCCCGCCGTCGACCCCGGCCCGGTGGCGCGGCTGATCGCGACGATGCCGGCGCTGGAGGTGCCGCGGCCGGACTGGCCGGAGGACGCGCACGTGGTGGGGCCGCTGCTGTGGGAGCCGACCGCCGAGGTGCTGGACCCGCCGCCCGGCGACGACCCGCTGGTGATGATCGCGCCGTCGACCGCGTTCACCGGGGCCGAGGGCATGCTCGAGACCGCACTGGCCGGGCTCGACGGCGCCGGGGTGCGGGTCGTCGCGTCGATGCTCGACGCCCCGCCGGCCGACCTGCCGTCCTGGGCTCGGGCCGGGTTGGGACGCCAGGACGTGATGCTCGGCCAGGCCGCCGCGGTGGTGTGCGGCGCGGGCCACGGCATGCTGGCGAAGGCGTTGATGGCGGGGGTGCCGGTGGCGGCCGTGCCCGGCGGCGGTGACCAGTGGGAACTGGCCAACCGGGCGGCCCGGCAGG
This sequence comes from Rhodococcus sp. P4_F5, assembly GCF_056401315.1. Lineage (NCBI taxonomy): Bacteria > Bacillati > Actinomycetota > Actinomycetes > Mycobacteriales > Nocardiaceae > Rhodococcus > Rhodococcus sp. P4_F5. Next base: position 51,330 of record NZ_JBFUJP010000028.1, read on the forward strand.
GCAGCGCGGTGGTGGTGCGCCCGCTGACCGCACAGACCCTGCGGGAGGCGGTGCTGCGGGTGCTGGACGAGCCCGGCTTCGCGGAGTCGGCGCGACGTGCCTCCGACGGGCTCGCCGAGGTGGCGGACCCGGTGGCGGTGTGCGTGGCGGCGGCGCAGGGGCGCTAGCGTGGTGTGGTGAGACTGACCGAGTTCAACGAGCTGGTGCACGGCCAGTTCGGGCGCCTGTACGGCGAATCCCTGCTGGTGGACCACGTGCTGACCAGCCTGGGCGGCGTGACCGCGGCGCAGGCGATCGAGGCGGGTCAGGAACCGCGGGACGTGTGGCGCGCACTGTGCGCGGACTTCGAGGTGCCGCGTTCGCGCTGGTGACGGCGATGCCGCCGGGAGTCGCAACGCGTCCAGGCGGTTCGAAAGTTGACTCGAACAGATGTTCCCTTATGCTGAGTGGGTTCTGTTCGGTGGCCTCGCGGCGGTCCGCGGCGCCGGTGGTCTTCCGCCGGGTTCGGGCCCGACCCGAGACCGGACCTACGCGAGGTTGTCGGTACCCCGCTCTAACGTAACGGCATCACGGAACACAGATCGCCGACGAGCCCGGATCTTCATCCCGGACCACCGGACGAGACGCTGACTAAGGAGAACTCGATGGCACCTCAGGCAAACGATCGCGACAAGGCGCTCGAGCTCGCGCTGGCGCAGATCGACAAGAACTTCGGCAAGGGTTCGGTGATGCGCCTCGGTGAGGAGTCCCGCCAGCCCATCGCGGTGATCCCCACCGGCTCCATTGCGCTGGACATAGCGCTGGGCATCGGTGGTCTGCCCCGCGGCCGGGTCGTGGAGATCTACGGCCCGGAGTCCTCGGGTAAGACCACGGTGGCACTGCACGCGGTCGCCAACGCCCAGGCCAACGGCGGCATCGCCGCCTTCATCGACGCCGAGCACGCGCTCGACCCGGACTACGCCGCCAAGCTGGGCGTGGACACCGACGCGCTGCTGGTCTCCCAGCCGGACACCGGTGAGCAGGCCCTGGAGATCACGGACATGCTGATCCGCTCCGGCGCGCTCGACATCCTGGTCGTCGACTCCGTGGCGGCCCTGGTGCCCCGCGCCGAGATCGAGGGCGAGATGGGTGACAGCCACGTCGGCCTGCAGGCCCGGCTGATGAGCCAGGCGCTGCGCAAGATCACCGGCGCAATGAACAACTCCGGCACCACCGTCATCTTCATCAACCAGCTGCGCGAGAAGATCGGTGTGATGTTCGGCTCCCCGGAGACCACCACCGGCGGTAAGGCGCTCAAGTTCTACGCGTCGGTGCGCATGGACATCCGCCGCATCGAGACGCTCAAGGACGGCAGCGACGCGGTCGGCAACCGCACCCGCGTCAAGGTGGTCAAGAACAAGGTGGCGCCGCCGTTCAAGCAGGCCGAGTTCGACATTCTCTACGGTCACGGCATCAGCAAGGAGGGGTCGCTGATCGACATGGGTGTCGAGCACGGCTTCATCCGGAAGTCGGGTTCCTGGTTCACCTACGAGGGTGACCAGCTGGGCCAGGGCAAGGAGAACGCCCGCAAGTTCCTGCTGGAGAACACCGACATCCGCGACGAGATCGAGAAGAAGATCAAGGAGAAGCTGGGCATCGGCGCGGACGTGACCGCGTCCGACAAGGACGCGGACCCGGTCGACTTCTAGGTCGCCGCCGATGCGTTCCGGTGATCCGGTGACCGCGCCGCCGGCCCAGCAGGAGGTGCAGGCCAAGGACCTGTGCCTGCGCCTCCTGACTGACCGGCCCCGCAGTCGCGCGGAACTGTCGAAGAAGCTCGCGGACAAGGGTTACGACGAGGGCGTCAGCGCCCGGGTCCTCGACCGGCTGACCGAGGTCGGACTGGTCGACGACGCCGCGTTCGCCGAGCAGTGGGTGCGCTCCCGGCACGTGTTCTCCGGCAAGGGGAAGCGGGCGCTGGCGATGGAGCTGCGCACCAAGGGCGTGGCCCCGGAGGTCGCCGCGGTCGCCCTCGACCAGATCGACGGCGACGACGAGCGCGAGCGCGCGGTCGAACTGGTCCGGCGCAAGCTGCGCACCACGTCGCTGGACTTCGAGGTGGACGGGCCCGGCGGTCGCAGCAGCGAACGCGACCGGGTGGTCCGCCGGCTGGTGTCGATGCTCGCGCGCCGCGGCTACCCGCAGGGCATGGCGTTCGACGTGGTGAAGACCGAACTGGCCCAGGCCGGTACGGACACCGACGGACTCGGTGCGGACTAACCAGACGGACTGGTGGGACTGACCCGACGGCCTCGGTGTGGACTGGCCCGAAGGGGACTGGCGCGGCGGCCTCGCTGGGAGGCCGCCGGTCAGGCGGGCCGCTTGTCGGTGAAGGTCATCACGTCGTCGATGCCGGGCACCCCGTCGATCACATCGGCGTCCAGCGGCGCGATCGGCGGGCGTCCGCCCTTGCGTCCGGTCCGCAGGCGCTTCTCGAGCCAGGTCGCGAAGTAGGACAGCCCGAAGTTGATGATGATCATGATGATGCCGACCACGACCAGGGCCGCGAAGAAGTTGCGGTAGTACGAGGCCGCCTGCTGGCCGCTGCGGACGATCTCGACGTAGCCGATCTGGTAGCCGAGCGCGGAGTCCTTCAACGCCACCACCATCTGCGACACCAGCGCCGGCAGCATGGACGTGATCGCCTGCGGCAACAGCACGAGCCGCATGGTCTGACCCTTGCGCATGCCCATCGCGACCGCGGCCTCGGTCTGTCCCTTCGGCAGCGAGTAGATGCCCGCGCGGAGGATCTCCGCGATGACCGACCCGTTGTAGAGCGTCAGGCCGACGACCACGGCGGCGAGCGCGAGCTCGCCCGAGGGGAACACGCCGTACTGCGCGAACGCCTGGTAGGCGAAGATCATCAGGATCAGCACCGGGATCGCCCGGAAGAACTCGACGAACGCCCCGGACACCCACCGCACCCAGCGGTGGTCGGAGAGCCGGCCGACGCCGAGGACGGCGCCGAGGATGAGCGCGAACACCAGCGAGAGCCCGGCCGCGACCAGGGTGCCCTTCAGGCCAGGCAGCAGGTACGTGGTCCAGGTGTAGTGGTTGAGGAACGGCGACCACTTGTCCGCCTCGAACTGCCCGTTCTCCGCCAGCACGCGCAGCACGTACAGGCTGACGACGACCAGCACGAGTCCGAATGCGATCGCCGTGATCCGGTTCCTGATCCGGGCCCGCGGGCCGGGGATGTCGAAGAGGACGCTCGCCTGATCGGTCATCGCTTCACCGCCAGTCGCTTGCCGAGGTAGCCGAAGAGGAACCCGATCGGCAGCGTCAGGACCATGAAGCCGATCGCGAAGATTGCGAACACCACGAACAACTGATCCGCCTCGTTCTCGATCATCGTCTTCATCAACAGGGACGCCTCGGCGACACCGATCGCAGAGGCGATGGTGGTGTTCTTGGTCAGTGCGATCAGCACGCTGCCGAGCGGAGCGACGACCGCACGAAAGGCCTGCGGCAGCACGACCAGCCGGATGCCCTGGCTGAACGAGAGCCCCAGCGAGCGGAAGGCCTCAGCCTGCCCGACCGGGACCGTGTTGATGCCCGAGCGCAGTGACTCGCACACGAAAGCCGAGGTGTAGACGATGAATCCGAGCACCGCCAGCCGGAAGTTGTTGGTGTCGATGAACGCCGGGTCGCCCTCCGGGGCGAACGCCACACCCAGGTTCTGGTACAGCCCGATCGAGGTGAACACGATGATCAGGGTGAGCGGGGTGTTGCGGACGATGTTCACGTACGCCGTCCCGGTTGCCCGGAGGATCGGCACGGGGGAGACCCGCATCGACGCGAGCAGGGTGCCCCAGACGAGGGAGCCGATGGCGGACCAGAACGTGAGTTGGATCGTCATCCAGAATGCGCTGATCAACTGGTCGCCGTAGGTTTCGAGCAGTCGTCCCATGTTCACCTCCTTCAGGTTGGCGGGTCAGTAGCGGTCGACGGTGGGCGGCGGTGGCAGCGTGAGGCCCGAATCACCGAGGGACTTCTCCCACGCGGCCTGCCAGGCGCCGGTGGCGATCATGTCCTCGATCGCGTCGTTGATCTTCATCCGGGCCTCCGTGTCGCCCTTGGGCAGCCCCACCCCGTACAGCTCGGTGGTGAAGGGCTTGCCCGCGAGCTTGAACTCGCCCGGGTACTGGGCCGCGAAGCCGGCGAGGATGATGTCGTCGGTGGTCAGGGCGTCCACCTTGCCGCGGTGCAGCGCCTCCACACACGAGGAGTAGCTGTCGAACTGCTGCAGCTGCACACCCGGGTAGGACTTCTTGATCTTCTGCGCCGGCGTGGAGCCGGCCACCGAACAGAGCTTCTTGCCGCCTTCCAGCGACTCGGCGCCGGTGATGGAGTCGTCGTCGGCGCGGACCAGCAGAGACTGTCCGGCGACGTAGTACGGCCCGGCGAAGTCGACGACCTTCTTGCGGTTGTCGGTGATCGAGTAGGTGCCGACGACGTAGTCGACCTCACCGTTCTTGATCAGCGTCTCGCGCTGCGCGGAGGGTGCTTCCTTCCAGGTGATGCCGTCCTCCGGCACCCCCAGGTAGTTGGCGATGTACTTGGCGACGTCGATGTCGAAGCCGGACATCGTCTTGTCCGGTTCGCGCACGGCGAGGCCGGGCTGGTCGAACTTGGTCCCGATGACGAGGTGGCCGTCCGCGGCGTCCTGCAGGACGTCGCGGGGCTCGCTGCTCCCGCAGGCGGACGCCGTCACGACGACCGCGAGGAGCAGTGCCACCGCGGTAGTGGCCTTGCGAAGTCTCACCGTCCGCGCCTTCYCGCTCAGTGTCCGAGGATCTTGCTGAGGAAGTCCTTGGCGCGGTCGGACTTCGGTGCGGTGAAGAAACTGTCGGGGGTGCTGTCCTCGACGACGACCCCGTCGGCCATGAAGATGATCCGGTCCGCGGCCTTGCGGGCGAAGCCCATCTCGTGGGTCACCACGAGCATGGTCATGCCCTCCTTGGCGAGCCCGACCATCACGTCGAGAACCTCGTTGACCATCTCGGGGTCGAGCGCGGAGGTCGGCTCGTCGAACAGCATGACCTTCGGGTTCATCGCCAGTGCCCGCGCGATCGCGACGCGCTGCTGCTGCCCGCCGGACAGCTGGGCCGGGTACTTGTCGGCCTGGTTTGCGATGCCGACCCGGTCGAGCAGTTCGAGTGCCTTCGCCTTGGCGTCGGCCTTGTTCTTCTTGCGGACCTTCATCGGTGCGAGCATGACGTTCTCGAGGATCGTCTTGTGCGCGAAGAGGTTGAAGGACTGGAACACCATCCCGACGTCGGCGCGCAGCGCGGCCAGCGCCCGGCCCTCGGCGGGCAGTTCCTTGCCGTCGATCGTGATGGTGCCGGAGTCGATCGGTTCGAGCCGGTTGATCGTCCGGCACAGGGTCGACTTGCCGGAGCCGGACGGCCCGAGCACCATCACCACCTGGCCGGTCGGCACCTCCAGGTCGATGTCCCGCAGAACGTGCAGCGCACCGAAGTGTTTCTGCACCGACTTCATGGAGATCATCGTGGGGCGGACCACCGCCGACGCCGTAGTTCCGGATTCGTCCGCATGCGTCATGGTTGCAGACTTTATGCGGTCGGAGGGGCCGTTGTCGCATTTGGGTGGCGCGGCGCCCGCGGCGTTGTGGATTCTTTACTGCGCGGATTCGCTCCGGAGGTGCCTCTCGGTGGACGTGCCGTCGGCGGCACTCAGGTGGGCGACGCATCGGCCCGGCGTCGACCACGGCCCCACCCGGATCGCGGCGTCCGGGTGGCCGAGCCGGCCGACCAGCCCCCGCAGCAGGCCGAGGTGCACCGCGCAGACCACCTCGGCGTCGACGGCGAGCAGGTCGGCGTAAGGGCAGGCGTGCAACGTCAGTTCCGCGGAGTCCGGCCGCGCCTCGGTGATCTCGGGGTCGTAGCCCAGCCGGTCCAGGACGGCCGCGGCGGTGCGGACCGCGTCGGGCATGGTCTGTGGGGTCGACGGCGTCAGGGTCGCGAGTTCCTGCGCCGCCCAGTCGTCGCCGGCAAGTTCGGCGCGCCGTGAGCCGGACCCGGGGGAGTCGCGGTGCTCGCCGGACCCCGTCCAGCGTCCGATCAGCACGGCCGCCAGCCTGCCGTACCGGCCGGAATCGCGGTCGACGTCCGACTGCACGGCGCGGTAGAGCAGCTGGGGCCGCCCCCGGCCGGTGGGCGGCGCGGGCGCCGTGCGCACCAGGCCGGCCTGCTCGAGTGCGGCCAGGTGGAACCGGACCGTGGACACGTGCAGGCCCGACTCGTCCGCGAGGTGCCGCGCGTCGAGCGCCGCCGCGCTGCGGGAGAGCAGGTCGAGGAGGCGTCGCCGACTGGGTGAGGCCAGGACGGCATGCGCCGCGGCGCCCGGTGACCGCCGGTCGTTCATTCGCCAATTCTATATTAAAAACGACTGGATTCGTGTTTAATCGGGGGAGGTGACGAGCGCCGACCTGGGAGGATTCCATGGGTGTCGAGCATTCGGTGAACGACCGGTCGCGGTTCGCGCGTGCGAGGGGTACGACGCGATGACCGCCACGTCGCCTGGGCCGGCACTCGACACCGAAGCCGCGCGGCCGTACCCCGCGCGACTCGGTCCCAAGGGCACCTACATCTACAAGATGGTCACCACGACCGACCCGAAGACCCTCGGGATCATGTACATGGTCACCTCGTTCGCCTTCTTCCTCGCGGGCGGGCTGATGGCCCTGCTGATGCGGACCGAGCTCGCGGTTCCCGGGATGCAGTTCCTGTCGAACGAGCAGTTCAACCAGCTGTTCACCATGCACGGCACGATCATGCTGCTGCTGTACGCGAC
>NZ_JBFUJP010000029.1:0-57209 GCF_056401315.1 Rhodococcus sp. P4_F5
GTTCCGGCGTGGCGGCCACGTTGCCGAGTGCCCCGGACGCCGCGCCGCCCGCGCCGTGACCGCCGCCGCCCGCAGGTGCGCCGCCCGCCGCSGCCACGCGGGTCCCTGCTGCGGCGGTTCGCTCCGGGGCGTCGCCTCGGACGCCGGCCGCGACGTCCGGCCACAGCGCCGCCTCGGACGGTTCGGCGGCGGCGCGGTCCGGCGGCGTGCCGACCGGCTCGGAGTCGGGGTCCGGGTCCGCGAGCAGTTCCCGAAACAGCGGGCACCGCGCGTCGAGTTCGTCGACGGTGCCGGTGTCGATGATCCGGCCGCCGTCGAGGACGGCGACCCGGTCGGCGAGCGTCAGGGTCGAGCGGCGGTGCGCCAGGATCAGGGTGGTCCGGTCGCTTCGGCAGCGCAGCGTGTCGAAGATGGCGGCCTCGGTGGCGGCGTCCACCGCGGACGTCGCGTCGTCGAGGATCAGCAGCCGCGGGTCGACCAGCAGGGCGCGCGCCAGCGCCACCCGCTGGCGCTGGCCGCCGGAGAGCGTCAGCCCACGTTCGCCGACGACGGTGTCGTAGCCGTCGGCGAGCGCCTCGATGAACTCGTCGGCCTGCGCCATCTTCGCGGCGATCCGGATGTCCTCGGCGCTGGCGTCCGGTCGGCCCAGCGCGATGTTCGAGGCGACGGTGTCCGAGAAGAGGAACGGCTCGTCGAACACCAGCCCCACCGCGCCGCGCAGCTGCTCCCCGCGCAGGGTGGTCACGTCGAAGGCCTGCCCGCCGGTGGTCAGCGCGACGGTGCCCACGCTCGGCGCGTAGAACCGGGGGAGCAGCAGCGAGAGCGCCGTCTTGCCGGACCCGGCGCGGCCGACCACGGCGAGGGATTCGCCGGGCGCCAGGTCGAGGTCGAGTCCGCGCAGCACCTCCCGGCCCGGCTCGAACCCGAACGTGACGGCGCGCAGCCGGACCCCGACCGGGCCGTGCGGCAGGGCGACCGGATGCGGGGGGTCGGCGACGGCGGGCTCGGTGTCGATCACCTCGTAGACCCGTTCGACGGCGGCGCGCGAGAGCTGCGCCATGATCACCACCGACGACAGGACGCGGGTGACGTTCGACATGGTGGCGACGTAGGTCGCGAAGGCCAGGAAGGTGCCGATGGTGATTGCGCCGCCGAGCGCGAGGTAGCCGCCGAAGGCGATCACCCCGACCAGGCCGAGTTGCGGCAGCGCGGCCATGGTCGGCGCGAACCGGGAGTTGATCCGGGCCGCGCGCAACCGCTCCGCGTACAGGGTGCGGCCCAGGTCCTCGAGCTGGTCGACTGCGCGGGCCTCCTGCCCGAATCCCTTGACCACCCGAACACCGGTCACGGTCTCCTCGACGTGCTGGGCCAGGTCCGCGGCACGCTGCTGGGCGGACCAGGTGGCGGCGAACAGCTTCGGCCGGATCCGCCACACCACCAACGCCACCGCGGGCACCACCAGCAGCGCGACCACGGTCAGCAGCGGGGACAGGTAGGCCATCACCACCACGGCCAGCACGAACTGGATCAGCGCGCCCGCCGACAGCGGGACCATGGCGAGCAGGCCCTGCACCAGCTGCAGGTCGGTGATCGACCGGGACACCACCTGCCCGGTGCGGATCTGGTCCTGCCCGAGTCCGTCGAGGCGTTGCAGCGAGCCGAGGAGGCCGAGCCGCAGGTCGTGCTGGACGTCGAGGGAGAGTTTGCCCGCGAGCATCCGGCGGCCGAACTGGCAGCCGAACCGGACCACCGCCAGGCCCGCGATGGCGGCGGCGACCACCGCGATCACCTCGGTGGCGCCGGAACTGGCGTCGTCCACCGCGATCCGGGCGAGCAGCGGGAAGGAGATGTCGATGACCGCGGCGATCAACGTCACCGTCAGGGCGCCGACCGTGACGGACCGGTGTGCCCAGCAGGCGGCGGCCAGTCGTCTGATCCAACCGCGGGGCTTCGTCTCGGGTGCCATCGACAGCCACGTTAGACCCGACCTCCGACGGGTCCGCTCGGTGCCGGTCAGGTGATGTCGCGGCGCGTGGCGGCCCACCAGCCGAGGCCGCAGGCGAGGCAGGTCCAGAAGAGCAGAGCGATCGCGGCGACCGGCCACGGGGCGTACTCGTCGATGTTCGAGGCGGAGGTCGCCGCGATCGTGGACCAGGTGGCCGCCGTCGGCAGGAGCTGAGTGAGCGCGCCCGCCCCGACGCCGTGCAGGACCGCCGTCACGACCATCTCGCCGGCGGGGTACCAGGCCACCAGGGCGACCGCGGCGGTGGTGGACGACCCGAGCGCCAGCCCGAGCCCCGCCCCGATCAGCGACCACGCCACGGTGGTCAGGACGCCGGCGGCGAGCATCGCGGCGACCGACCACGACATCTCGAAGAGGCCGCCGGCAAAGGTCAGAATGCAGATCAACGCGACCGCCTCGACGGCGACCGCGTAGGCCGCGCCGAACGCCGCCGTGACCGCCAGTTTTGCGGCGACCACCCGGTCGCGRCCGGCGGTGGTGAGGAAGGTCGGGGTGAGCGTCTGGTGCCGGAACTCGGTGCCGGAGTTGATCGCTCCGAACAGCCCGGCGAACAGGGCCACGCCGGCGATCGCGACGAACAGTCCGACCGACGCGGCGCCGGTGGTCAGTTTGGAACCGCTGAACTCGACGTCACCCGCCATCGCGGCATAGAAGGTCCCGGCGAACAGCGCGACGAACAGCGGGGCGAGGACCAGCGCCCACCAGAAGCGCAGGGTGGTGACCTTGCGCAGTTCGCTGGTCAGCAGCGCGGTCATCGGGGGCCTCCGTGGGGATCGGTCGCGTGCTGGAGCTGCGGGGCCGGCGGGCCGTAGTGCTGGGCGGCGTACTGCCCGGAGGTCATGGACGCGAACACCTGCTCGAGATCGACGTGCTCGGTGACGGACCCGAAGATGCGCACGCCCGCCGCGCCGGCGATCTGCGCGACCTCGGCCTCAACGGTGCCGCCGACGGCGAGCCGGCCGTCGGGGAGCACCTGGGCGTCGGTGATGCCCTCGGCGCCCAGGGCGAGGGCGAGCCGCGCGGCGTCGGAGGAGGCGACCAGGACCCGGCCGGTGTGGGAGCGCCGGAGGTCGTCGAGACCGCCCTCGAAGACGAGGCTGCCGCGGTCGACGATCACCAACCGGTCCACCGTCTGCTCCACCTCGCGCAGGAGGTGACTCGACACCAGCACGGTCCGCCCCGAACGGGCGAACGCACGCAGGAAGTCCCGGAGCCAGGCGATACCCTCGGGGTCAAGGCCGTTCGCGGGCTCGTCGAGGACGAGGATCTGCGGGTTGCCGAGCATGGCGGTGGCGAGCGCGAGACGCTGGCGCATGCCGAGGGAGAAGGTGCCGGCCTTCTGGCGTCCCACCTGCTCGAGACCGACCATGCCGAGCACCTGGTGGGCCCGGTCGTCGGGGACGCCGACCGCCGCGGCGTACACCAGCAGGTGGCCCAGCGCGGTCCGGTTCGGGTGCACGCCGAGCGAGTCGAGGACCACACCCACTGTGCGCGCGGGCTGCGCCAGCGCGGCGAACGGCAGCCCGGTGACGACGGCGCTGCCCGTCGTCGGCGTGATCAGCCCCAGCAGCATTCGCAGGGTGGTGGTCTTGCCGGACCCGTGCGGCCCCACGAACCCGGTGATCGACCCCGTCGGCACGGTGAAGCTCAGCTCCGAGACCGCGCGCACGGCGCCGAACTGCTTGCTCAGGCCGACCGCCTCGAGCGCCGGACGCGCGTGGGCCGGACCCGTCGTCTCGCCTGCGCTCATGCCGTTACCTCCCCTGCCGGACTCCACGGTGCGCCTCACCCTATCGGCGCGGCGCTGCCCGGCGGCGGTTCGCTACCCGCGCAGCGCCAGCGACTCGGCCAGCGCGGCGAGGGCGGGCTCCTCGTCGCGGTCGTAGGGAAGCACCTGGACGGCCACGTGATTCGCGCCCGCGTCGAGATGCTCGGTCAGCCGCGCGGCGATCGACGGTGCGTCGCCGTGCGCCACCAGTGCGTCGATCACCCGGTCGCTGCCGCCGTCGGCGAGCTCGTCGGCGGTGAACCCGAGCCGGGCCAGGTTCGCGAGGTAGTTCCGCCGGTTCAGGTAGGGGGTGACCAACGGGCGTCCGGCCACCCGGGCCGCGACGGGGTCGGGGTCGAGCACCACCTTGTGCTCGGCCGCCAGAAGAGGTGCGGGGCCGAGCAGTTCGCGAGCCTCCAGGGTGTGCTCCGGCGTGGTCAGGTAGGGGTGCGCGCCTGCGGCCCGGTCGGCGGCCAGTCGCAGCATCTTGGGTCCGAGCGCCGCCAGCACCCGGCGGCCGGCGGGCACCCCGGCCGCGTCCAGTTCGTCGAGGTAGGCGACCACGGCCTGGTACGGCTTGGCGTAGACCTCCGCCGAGGACTCCCGGTGGCCGGCGCCGACGCCGAGCAGGAAGCGCCCGGGATGGCGGGCCTCGACGCGGTGGAACGACTCGGCGACCTCGGCGGCCGGCGAGCCCCAGATGTTGGTGATCCCGGTGGCGACGGTGAGGGTGGTCGTGGCGTCGAGCATCTGTTCGGCGACGGCGAGGTCCGCGGGCGGCGAGATGCCGATCCAGAGAGTGCCGTAGCCGAGTCGCTCGACGGCCCGGGCGAATTCGGGGGTCAATCCGGCGACGCGGCGCCACACGCCGATCCGGCCGATGTCGGGGGTCTGAGGGTCGATGCTCATCTGCTGCTCCGTTCGTGGACTGCTCGGGGCCAATCAACCATGCGGGCGCGGCATCTCATACCGGTAGCTGATTCGGCCCGATCGGCTCTTTTGTAGCGTTCCACCCATGGTGGGCCTCCGCGATCCGGCGCTCTCCGGCACACACGGCCGGCTCCTGGTGCTGCGGGCGAGTGTCGCGCTCGTGGTGGCGATGGGGCTGGGCCGATTCGCGTACACGCCGATCCTGCCGCTGATGGAGCAGCAGGCGGGCCTGAGCGGAGAGTCGGCCGCGACGATGGCGACCGTCAACTACCTGGGCTACCTGCTGGGTGCGGTCCTCGCGACATTCCTGCCGGTGCTGACCAGGAGCCGGGCGGCGCTGCGGGTGTCGCTGGTGGCGCTGATCGCGACGCTGGCGGCCATGCCGCTGACACAGTCCCTGCCGGTGTGGCTGACGCTGCGGGGGCTGGCCGGCCTGGCGAGCGCGGTGGTCTTCGTGTTCACCGCCCGGGTCGCGCACCAGGAACTGTCCGGCCGTCGCGACGGCGCCGGCTGGGTGTTCGGCGGCGTCGGCGGGGGAATCGCGTTGTCCGGGTTGGCAATCCTGGCCCTCGGCGCGGACGCGGACTGGCGGACCAGCTGGCTGGTGGTGGCGGCGCTGGCCGCGGCGTTGTCGGCGTTGTCGTGGACGCTGCCCGGGGGACGGCCGCAGCCGCACGCGGTCGGCGGAGCGGGCCGGGTGACGCGCCGGAACCGGGTGGCGTTCGGCTGGCTGCTGGCCGCGTACTTCTGCGAGGGCCTCGGCTACATCATCTCGGCCACCTTCCTGGTCGCCGCGGTCGCCTCGCTGGGCAGTGCGACGTGGCTGGGCAGCGTGGTCTGGATCGCGGTGGGTCTGGCCGTGGTGCCGTCGTGCGTGTTCTGGATGCGGCTCTCGCGCAGGCACTCCCAGGTCGCGATGCTGACGGTTGCGATGACGGTGCAGGCGGCGGCCGTGGCGGCGTCGGCGGTCTCCGGCTCCGCGGTGGTGCAGGTGCTCGGTGCGTTGTGCTTCGGCGGCACCATGATCGCCATCGTCACGCTGGCGCTGGCCGAGGGCACCGTGCTGGTGGGTGCGCGGGCGCCGGCGATCGCCACTGCGGTGTACGGGGTGGGGCAGGTGATCGGTCCGCTGATGGTCGCGCCGCTGCTCGACCGCGGATACACCCCGGCCCTGGCGGTGGGTGCGGTGGTGCTGGCGGCCGGGGTGCTCTTCACGCTGCCGCTGCTGCGGATGGAGCGCCGGGCGCGGGCGCACCCCCGCGCGACCGGTCGCGTGGGGGCGCTGGGATGACCCTGTCGGCGCGGTGGGAGCCCGGCAGAGGCCGCTACCCGCGCAGCGCCAGCGACTCGGCGAGTGCGGCGAGAGTGGGCAACTCGTCGCGGTCGGACGGAAGCACCTGTACGGCCACGTGATTCGCGCCCGCGTCGAGGTGTTCGGTCAGCCGCGCGGCGATCGCTGTCGCGTCGCCGTGCGCCACCAGGGCGTCGATCACCCGGTCGCTGCCGCCGTCGGCGAGTTCGTCCTCGGTGAAGCCGAGCCGGCTCAGGTTCGCGACGTAGTTCCGCAGGTGCAGGTAGGGATTGTCGACAGGCGGTCGCCCCACCGCCCGGGCCGCGACGGGGTCGGTGTCGAGCACGACCTTGTGCTCGGGTGCGAGAAGCGGTGTGGCCCCGAGCAGTTCGCGGGCCTCGCGGGTGTGCTCCGGCGTGGTCAGGTAGGGGTGCGCGCCGGCGGCGCGGTCGGCGGCCAGTCGCAGCATCTTCGGGCCGAGTGCAGCCAGGACCCGACGTCCGGCGGGCACCCCCGCCGCGTCCAGTTCGTCGAGGTAGGAGACCACGGCCTGGTACGGCTTCGCGTAGACGTCCGCCGAGGCCTCTGGGTGGCCGACGCCGACGCCCAGGAGGAAGCGGCCGGGATGGCGGGCCTCGAGACGGTGGAAGGACTCGGCGACCTCGGCGGCCGGCGAGACCCAGATGTTGGTGATCCCGGTGGCGACGGTGAGGGTTGTCGTCGCGTCGAGTACCTCTTCCGCGATCGAGAGGTCGGCCGGGGGCGAACCGCCCAGCCACAGGGTGCCGTAGCCGAGTTTCTCGACGGACTGCACGAACTCGGGCGTCAGGCCGTACGCGTGACGCCACACACCGATCCGGCCGAGGTTGGGGGTCTGCGGGTCGATGCTCATCTGCTGCTCCGTTTCGGTGGACTGCCTGAGGAAACCACACCCGCCCGGCGAATCATTCCGGCTGCTGATCGACCGGGTCGGTTTCTTTGTAGCCTTCCCTCCACGGTGAGCCTCCGCGACCCGGCAGTCTCGGGCACGCCCGCACAGGCCACCTGGACGACTACTCCGCCGGTGCCGCGAACGGCCGTTCGATGGTGGCCAGGTGCAGGACTTCCGGGCCTCCGAAGCGACACGCTGCCGCTGCTTCCGGGCGTAGCGCCGGACTCGGGCGCACCCCGGCGCGACCGGATGACCGGCCGCGCGGGGGTGCGTGGGTTCACTGTCGCGGCGAATCCCGCGACGCGGTGCCTACTGGCCGAGCATCGCCTTCATCTGGTCGATCTCGGCCTGCTGGCCGTCGATGATCGACTGCGCCAACTCCTTGACCTGCGCGCTCTGACCGGAGGTCAGGATCTTTTCCGAGGAGTCGACGGCGCCGACGTGGTGCTCGATCATCATCTCGAGCCAGGCCTGGTCGAAGGCCGCGCCGGTGGACTCGTCGAGCTGTGTCATCTGCTCCGCGGTCATCATGCCGCCGTGGTCCATCCCGGGCATGGAGGCGTCCGTACCGGGCATGGAGTGGTCCATGCCGGGCATGGAGTGGTCCATGGTGGCGTCCGTCGCCGGCGCGTTCCAGTCCTCGAGCCAGCCCGTCATCTGCGCGATCTCGGGGCCCTGGGCGGCTTCGATCTGCGACGCCAGCGCGATCAGTTCGGGGTTGGTGCTGCGGTCCGGGACCATCTCGGCCATCTCCACGGCCTGCTGGTGGTGCGGGATCATCATCTGCACCCACATCACGTCGGCGGCGTTGTGCGCCGACGCGGCATCCGCCGGGGTGGTGGCGGACATGGAGGTCGAGGTCCCCGCCTCCCGGTGCTCGGTGGTGTGCTCGGGGCCGGTGCCGTCGTTCGCGCAGCCGGCGAGCAGTGCGACCGCCGCTGCGGCGGAGGCGATCAGGGTTGCGGTCTTGGTGCGAGTGTTCATCGTTGGTTCCTTGGCTGTAGCTGTTGGTGTGACGGTCGCGACTGCGCATGCACGCAGTGGCCCTGTCACACCCGCAGCACGCACAGCGATGCCAGCCGCGCCGACGTCGGCAGGAACGGGGGCCCGCGGCCGGAACTCAGAGTCGGGTGGGTCCGGCGCCGCTGGGCCCGGATCGGGTTCGCGGGAATCCCGAACAGCAGCAGGGTCATGGCCAGCAGCAGCGCGGACGCGAGGACGGCCAGGCACGGGTTGAGCACGTGATGGTTGTCGCCGTGGCCCGGGGGAGTGTCGGAGTTCTGGGAGGCATCGAAACCTGGGGCGGTCCCGGCGACCGCGACAGGATCCTGGGCGGATGCGACATGTTCCTGAGCGGAGGTGTCATGGGTCGTCGCGGCGTGCGAGACCGACTGCGCCGCAGGAGTGGCCGCGAGCAGGTGGTGCATGGCCAACAGGCCGAACACCAGCACGCCGAGCAGGAGCGCGACCGGCGCCGCCGGTCGCGCGACCTGTCGCCGAGCCCAACTCATGATCGCCATCATACCCTAGGGGGGTCAGGTAGCGAGTTCGAGCTGCCAGCTGACCGGCGCCGGTCCGAAGGCGTCACGGGCGTTGTTGATCACGCCCTTGCCGATCGACCGATTGCCCGCGCCGCCGATCGCCGCGCCGATGCCGGCGGGCACCAGCTTGCCCAGGATCAGGGCGCTGCGCCGGGCCGCGTACTTGGTGACGAACTTGCGCAGCAGGCTCTGGTTCATCCCCGCCATCGTGGGCGCGGGGATCCGGTTGGTGATCAGTGAACCCCAGTTCTTGGTCGTCACGCCCACCGCCTTCTCCACGATCTCCATCCCGGAGGTGCCGAGCGCGACCGCGAGCACCAGGGCCCGGCGCTGCTCGTGCTGCTGGACCGAGATGCCGTGTACCGAGGCCACCGCCAGCGTCAGCAGGGCGCAGGCCTCCAGGAAGAACACCGACTCGGCGCCGACCGCGGCGATCGAGCCCACCGTCCCGATGCCGGGGACCGCCGCGGCCGCACCCACTGCGCCGCCGCTGCCCGTCACCGCGGTGAGGAACATCCGTTCCATCCGTTCGACGATCTGCTGTGGGCTCTCGCCGGGGTGTGCGCGGCGGACCCGCTCCACGTACTTCGCGACGGCGGGACCCTGCAGCTTGCTGCCGTTGTCGAGCAGCGACACGACGACCTGCTCGACCCGCCCCATCATGTGCGCCATCGGTTCTCCCCTTCGCCACGGCCCACCGCGACTGGCGGCCGAACTCCCTTCCAACGGCCGGCCCCCGCGGTTTGTTCCTCCGGCCGCCTCGGGTCTCCGTCGGCGCCGTGCGTCGCGGTCCGCGTCGTCAGCCCAGCGCCCAGTGCTCGACCGGGACCACTTCGTGGGGCTTCGGGGGATGCGGCGGCGTGCCGTCGCCGAACGGCCTGCCGCCCAGCAGCTCCCGGCCGTGGGGCTCGAGCCAGTTCGCCAGGCACGGACCCTTCGGCACGATCTGCGTCGGGTTCACGTCGGTGTGCACCACGTAGTAGTGCTCTTTGATCTGGGCGAAGTCGATCGTGTCGCCGAAACCCGGCGTCTGGAACAGGTCTCGCGCGTAGTCCCAGAGCACATGCATCTCGGTGAGCTTGGTGCGGTTGCACTTGAAGTGGCCGTGGTACACCGGGTCGAACCGAACGAGGGTGGTGAACAGACGCACGTCGGCCTCGGTGATGGTGTCGCCCACCAGGAATCGCTGGGTGGCGAGCCGCTCGGTCAGCCAGTCGAGCCGGGCGAAGAGCCGGTCGTAGGCCGCCTCGTATGCCTCCTGCTTGCCGGCGAACCCGCACCGGTACACGCCGTTGTTCACGTCCCGGAACACCAGTTCGGCCACCTCGTCGATCTCCGCCCGCAGCTCGGTCGGGTACAGGTCGGGGGCGCCCTCGCGGTGGTACTGCTTCCACTCGGTCGACAGGTCGAGGGTGATCTGCGGGTAGTCGTTGGTCACCACCTGCCCGGTCGGGATGTCGACGATCGCGGGCACCGTGATGCCCCGCGGGTAGTCGGGGAAGCGGGCCAGGAAGGCCTCCTGCAGTCGCGGGATCTTCAGCACCGGGTCCACGCCGCCGGGGTCGAGGTCGAAGGTCCAGCTGCGCTGGTCGTGGGTGGGTCCGCAGATGCCCATGGACAACACGTCCTCGAGCCCGAGCAGGCGGCGGACGATGATGGCCCGGTTCGCCCACGGGCAGGCCCGGGCGACGATCAGTCGGTAGCGGCCCGGCTCCACCGGGTAGCCGTCGCGTCCGTCCGCGGTGATCCGGGTGTCGATGTAGCGGGTGTCACGAGTGAATTCCTTGCCCTTGCCGACGTATGCCCCGGTGGAGCTGCTCTCCTCGGTCACTGCGAATCAACTCCCTGTTGGACTGACGATTCGCGGGCGCGGCCGCGGACCGTGGGGCCTGTACAACGACACAGCTCACACGCTACTGCGGTGCACCGTGGCGAGGGTGTGGGATCCGAGCACCTGGAAGCCCAGCGTCGCGGCCAACTGCCGGGACGCGATGTTCTCGGGATGGCTGCGCCACTGCGCGATCATGCCCTCGTCGACGGCGTCGTTCGTGGTGAGTCGCGCGACGACCGCCGCATGTCCGCGCCGGCGGAGGTCCGGTGCGGTGAGGGCACCGACGTCCGCGACGATGCCCTGCCACTCGCGGTAGCCGGCCGCCGCCACCGGGGAGCCGGCGTCGTCGAGCAGGGTGAACCAGCGCTCCCGGTCCGAGAGTGCCGCCTCGGTGACCTCGTCCGGCGGGCAGAGAGCCTCGAGCGCCCGCACCTCCGCGAGGTCGTGCGAGATCAGCGGGTCGTCGGACTCGCCGGTGTCCGCGCCGGCCTCCGCGGTGTAGGAGAGCAGGAGGGGGCCCGGGCAACTGCCGCCGTGGTCCTTGGTGAGGTCGAGCATGGTGCTGCGCTCGCTCAGCGCGTCGTCGTCGAGGTCCTCGGCCCGCTCGAGCGCCCACCGCGGGCCGACCAGCGCGCTGGCGCCGGCCAGCCGGAGGAACTGCACCCGGTCCGCGTCGTCGTCGACCAGCACCTGGCGGGCGCCGGGGCGGGCGAGCGCGGTGTCGGGCAGTCCGAGCGCGCGCGACCAGGCCAGCGCGACGATGTCGAGATGATGAGCGTCCACCCCGTCACGCTATCGGTCCCGGCGAGATGTTGCCGCCGCCTACTCCGCGCCGTATATTCCACTTGGACTAATTGGTGGGGGGCGGACACGGATCGGGGGAGCGCAGTGGCCACAGCGCTGACACCGCTCGCGATCACCGTGCTCGCGCTGCTCAACGAGCGCCCGATGCACCCCTACGAGATGCACCAGCTGCTGCTCCAGCGCCGCGTCGACCGCGTGGTGAAGGTCCGGCCCGGCTCGCTGTACCACGCGGTGGCGCGGCTCGAGCGGGCCGAACTGATCGCGGTGCTCGGCACCGAGCGTGCTGGCAACCGCCCCGAACGCACCACCTACACCGTCACCGACAGCGGTCGCGCCGCACTCGAGGCCCGGATCGCGGAACTGCTCGGCGCCCCCGTCCGCGAGTACCCGCAGTTCCCGCTGGCGCTGGCGGAGGCGCACAACCTCGCGGCGGCCGATGTGTGCCGACTGCTCCGGGCCCGGATCGCGGCGGTCGAGGCGGACCTGGACGAACTCGACGCCGTGCGGGCCGTGCACGTCGCGGCGGACCGTCCGCGCGTCTTCTGGTTCGGGCTCGACTACCTGCGGGCGCTCGCCGCCACCGAGCTGCACTGGATGGCCGCGTTGGTGGCGGAGATCGAGTCGGGCGAACTGCCTTGGCTCACACCAGAACTCATCAGAGACCGACTCAGCCAACCGGCAAGGGGATGACCGTGACCGAGTTCAACCAGAACACGGAGATCAAACAATGGCCGGCGCTGTGGGCGCTGTGCCTGGGGTTCTTCATGATCCTCGTGGACTCCACGATCGTCGCCGTGGCGAACCCCGCGATCATGACGGGCCTGCACACCGACATCAACAGCGTCGTCTGGGTCACCAGCGCGTACCTGCTGGCCTACGCGGTGCCGCTGCTGGTCACCGGACGCCTCGGTGACCGGTTCGGCCCGAAGAACCTCTACCTGGTCGGCCTGACAGTGTTCACCCTCGCCTCGCTCTGGTGCGGGCTGTCGGGCAGCATCGAGCCGCTGATCGTGGCGCGGGTGTTCCAGGGCTTCGGCGCGGCGATGATGACACCGCAGACGATGGCGGTGATCACCCGGATCTTCCCGCCAGACAAGCGCGGCACCGCGATGGGCCTGTGGGGTGCGGTCGCGGGCGTCGCCACCCTGGTCGGGCCGCTGGCCGGCGGCGTCCTGGTCGACGGCCTCGGCTGGGAGTGGATCTTCTTCGTCAACGTGCCGGTCGGCATCATCGCCTTCCTTGCCGCCGTCAAGTTCGTGCCGGTGCTCCCGACGCACAGCCACCGGTTCGACATCCCCGGCGTGGTGCTCAGCGCGCTCGGCATGTTTGCCCTGGTGTTCGGGCTGCAGGAGGGCAACTCCTACGACTGGTCGACGCGGATCTGGGTGCTGATCGGGATCGGCGTCGTGCTGCTCGGGGTGTTCATCTGGTACCAGTCGTGGAACAAGAACGAGCCGCTGCTGCCGCTGAGCCTGTTCCGGGACCGCAACTTCTCGCTCGCGAACATCGGCATCACCTCCATGGGTTTCGCGATCACCGCCATGGTGCTGCCGCTGATGTTCTACGCGCAGGCGGTGCGGGGACTGACCCCCACCGGGTCCGCGCTGCTGATGGTTCCGATGGCGGTGCTCACCGGCGCGCTGGCGCCGAACGTCGGCAAGCTGGTGGACCGGGTGCACCCGCGCTACATCGCCGCGCCGGGCTTCCTGATGCTCGCGATCTCGCTGGGCTGGCTGGCACTGGTGATGACGCCGCACGTCGCGATCTGGGAACTGCTGCTGCCGATCGGGCTGATGGGCATCGCGAACGCCTTCATCTGGTCGCCGCTGGCCGCCACCGCCACCCGTAACCTGCCGATGCAGGCGGCGGGCGCGGGGTCCGGCGTCTACAACACCACCCGCCAGGTCGGCGCGGTGCTCGGCAGCGCGGGCGTCGGCGCGCTGATCACCGCCCGGCTCTCGGCCAACGGGATTCCGACCGGCGGCGAGGAGGGCGCCGGCGGTGTGCTGCCCGACTTCGTCCGCGACGGCTTCAGCACCGCGATGGCGCAGTCGGTGCTGCTGCCGGCCGCCGTGCTGCTGATCGGATTCGTGGCGTCGTTGTTCTTCGAGCGGCCCGTCCGCGAGTCGGACCTGCCGCCGGTGGACGCCCGCGAGGAGTCGGTCGAGGCCTGACACGCAGTGAGGGTGGGACTGACGCACGCGTCGGGTGCCCGGCGCGATACTGGCGTCATGACGGAGACCGTGAAGCCCACCCGCCTCGAACGCAGCACCACCGACGCCGGCGCCGAGTTCGCCGTCCTAACCCTCGAGCACGGGCCGCTGAATCTGTTCGACCGCGCGATGTTCGACGCGATCACCGAGGACGTGGCCGCGCTGACCGCGGCCCCGCCGCGTGCGCTGCTGCTGCGCGCGGCGGGCAAGGTGGTCTCGGGCGGGGTGGACGTGCACGAGTTCGACGGGCTCGGCGCCGCGCAGGGCGCCGACCTCTGGCGCACCCTGTTCGCGGAGATCGTCCACCCGATCGAGGCGCTGCCCTGCCCGGTGGTGTTCGCCGCGCACGGGCTGACCCTGACCGCGGCGTTCGAGATCGCCCTGGCGTGCGACCTGGTGCTGGCCGCGCCGCAGGCCAGGTTCGGTCTGGTGGAGACGGTGGTGGGGCTGACGCCGTCGATGGGCGGACCGCAGCGGCTCGCGGAGCGCGCAGGCTCCGGCCGGGCCCGGGAACTGGTGATGACCGGCGACCTCTACGACGCCGCCACGATGCATGCCTGGGGAGTGGTCAACGCCGTGCACGAGGACGTGGACGCCGCGGCACGGTCGTTGACGGCGCGGCTGGCCGACGGCCCGACCCGGGCCCACCACGCCACCAAGCGGATCGTCGAGGCCTGGCGTTCGGGTGGTGTCGCACACGCGGATTCGATCACCCCGGAGGTGTCCGGGGCGTTGTTCGAGACTGACGACCTGCAGGGCGCCGTGCGCAGCTTCCTCGACGTCGGACCGGGTAAGGCGCAGTACACCGGGAAATGAGGGCGCGCGGGCGTCTGACACCGGGCGCCCGCAACGCCTAGGGTCGAAGCCATGTCTGGGTCCGGTGTCAGCCGCGGGGGGCGCGTAGGAGGGGTCCTGGTCGCGGCGTCGGTGTTGCTGGCGGCCGGGTTGTCCGGCGGCTGTTCCACGTCCGCGCCCTCTGCTCCGGATCCGGTGGACGTTGCCGCCGACGCCTACGTCTACGGCGCCGCGCCGGTGACGCTGGCGCGGACCCGGGCGAACATGACGTGCCTGCTGCCGGTCAACGAGCTGTTCAACCAGGCGCAGCTGTCGGGGCCCGACTCCCGGACCGTGGTCGCGCCGAACGTCGACACCCTGTATTCGATTGCCTGGCTGGACCTTCGGGCCGGCCCGGTGCTGCTCACCCACCCGGACATGGGGGAGCGGTACTTCGGGTTCCAGTTCCTGGACATGTACACCAACGTGTTTGCGAACGTCGGCACCCGGGAGACCGGCCCCGCCGCCGCCGCGCGGCTGATCGCGCCGCCCGGCTGGTCCGGGCAGGCGCCGCCCGGTGCGGCGGTGGTCGAGTCCCCGACCTGGGACGCGTGGATGATCGGCCGGACACTGGTCGAATCGGAGGCGGACCTGCCCGCGGCGCGGGCCGCCCAGCAGCAGTACTCGATGCGGGTCCTCGGCCCGGTGGTGGCCGGCGCGCCGCCGCCGCTGCCGCCGAATGACTGCGGTGACAACCCGGCGCCGCAGGCGCTCGTGGCGTCGGGGCCTGAGTACTTCGACGAGCTGTCGGCGATCCTGGCCGCCAATCCGCCGCCACCGGCAGACCGGCCGCTGCTCGACCGGATCGCCGCACTGGGCGTCACGCCAGGTGCGACGCCGAGCGGTGGCAGCCCGGAAACGGTGGACGTGCTGGCCGCCGGCATGACGCGCGGCGACCGGCAGATCACGGCGGCGACCGACACCGGCGATCGGGTCTGGCGGTCGCTGCCGGACGCCGGCCGATACGGCACCGACTACCTCCAGCGCGCCGTCGTGGCCAGGATCGGTCTCGGCGCCAACGTGCCGGAGGAGTCGGCGTACGCGGTGGCGCGGGAGGCGTCGGACGGCGGGCCGCTGCGCGGCGAGCGGGGCTACCGACTGCACTTCCCCGCCGACGGCCTGCCGCCGGTGGACCGGCGTGGATTCTGGTCCGTCACCATGTACGGGCCGGACATGTTCCTCGTCCCGAATGTGTTGGGCCGGTATGCGATCGGCGACCGGACCCCGGGCCTGACCCGCAATCCGGACGGCTCCCTCGACGTCTGGCTGGCCGCGGCCGAGCCAGCGACCGGTACGTCGAACTGGCTGCCCGCCCCGGAGGGCGAGTTCGTCGTGATGCTGCGGTCCTACCTGCCCACCGACCCGTCCTGGACGCCGCCAGAACCCGAACCCGAGGGATGAGAAGATGCCGACCCCACTCGCCGAACTGCACATGCACATCGAGGGCTCGCTCGAACCGGAGCTGATCTTCGCGCTCGCCGAGCGCAACAGGGTGACGCTGCCGTACCGGGACCTCGACGACCTGCGTTCGCGCTACGAGTTCACCGACCTGCAGTCGTTCCTGGACCTGTACTTCGCAAACATGGCGGTGCTGCGGACCGCGCAGGACTTCGCCGACCTGGCCCGTGCGTACTTCGCCCGGGCGGCCGCGGGCGGGGTGCGGCACGCGGAGATCTTCTTCAATCCGCAGGCGCACACGGCACGCGGGGTGCCGCTGCGGGAGGTGCTCGACGGCCTCGGCGACGCCGTCCGTGGCAGCGAGTCGGAGTTCGGGGTGTCGAGCGCGCTGATCGCCGCGGTGCTGCGCGACCGCCCGGAAGCCGAGGCCGCCGCGATGCTCGACGAACTGCTGGGGCTGGACGTGCCGGTGCTCGGCCTCGGGCTGGACTCCGCGGAGGTCGGCAACCCGCCGTCGCGGTTCGTGGACGTCTTCGCCCGGGCCCGGGCGAGCGGCCTGCGGACCGTCGCGCACGCGGGGGAAGAGGGCCCGCCGGAGTACGTCTGGCAGGCGCTCGACCTGCTCGGGGTCGAGCGGATCGACCACGGGGTGCGCTGCCTCGAGGATCCCGCGCTGGTGACCCGACTGGTCGAGGACCAGGTCCCGTTGACGGTGTGCCCACTCTCCAACGTCCGGCTGCGGGTCGTCGACACCATGGCCGAGCACCCGCTGCGGGCCATGCTCGCCGCCGGCCTGCTGGTCACCGTCAACTCCGACGACCCGGCGTACTTCGGTGGCTACGTCGACGACAACTTCGCGGGCCTGCGGGACGGCCTGGGACTGACCGAGGAGGAGCGGGAAACCTTGGCCCGCAACTCGATCCTGGCGTCCTTCGCCTCGCCCGAGCGCAAGCGGGAGTTGCTGGGGGAGTCCTGACGCCGGCGGGCGGGTCCGGTCAGCGGGTCAGACCGAAGTCGACGACCGCACGGGCGAGCGCGAGCACGTCGAGGTCGCGACCGGCGGGGCCGACCAGGCACAGTCCGACCGGTGCCGCGCCGGCGGTGCCCAGCGGCACCGTGGCGGTGGGCAGCCCCGCGACGGTGGCGATGCAGGTGAGCATCCCGGTGCTGCGCATGGTGTTGCGGTAGGTGTCTCCGCTGAGGTCGCCGTCCGACATCGGCGGGGCCGGTCTGGCGGTGGTGGGCAGCACCAGCACCCGGTCGCCGAGGAAGGCGCGGACCGTCGCGGCGGCGTCGGCGAGGGTGTCGGACGCGCGCCGGTAGGCCTCCGGGGAGGTGCGGGCGGCGCCGGTGAAGTTCTCCCGGGGCTCACCGCTCAGCGAGGTCGTCGCCGCGGCGGCGAACGCGCCGTGACGCTGCCACGCCTCGTAGGCGACGACGGTGGTGACGGCCTCGTGCCAGTCCGGCAGCGCGCCGATGTCGAGGTCCTGTTCGGCGAGGTCCGGCAKGCTCGACCTGCGCCAGGCCGTCAGTGCCCGGGAGGTCGCAGCCGTCACGACGGCGTCGGCCACCGCGTTGACGCCGGGCGCGGTGACGGCCCGCGACAGCGGGCGGGCAGGGGCGTTCGGAACCGACGCGGCGACCGCCTTCGCCAGCGTCGAGATGTCGGCGGCCAGCCAGCCGATCGTGTCGACGGTGGGACTCAGCGGCACCAGGCCGTCGGTGGGGACTGCGCCACGGGTCGCGGTGAACCCGAACAGGCCCTGGTAGGCGGCGGGTATCCGGATCGAGCCGTCGGTGTCGGGGCCGAGCCCGACCGTCGCCGTGCCCGCGGCGACGGCGCTGCCGGCGCCGGAGCTCGATCCGCCCGGGAGTCGCTCCGGCGCAGCGATGTTCGGTGGGGTGCCGAACAGGTCGTTGACGCCCGAGTGTCCGTAACCGAGGTCGTCGGTCTGCGCCAGCCCCACCACCGCGGCGCCGGCGCCGAGCAGGCGCGAGACGGCCGTCGCGGTGGTGGACTCGACGGGCGCCTGCGCCAGCCATCGCGGGGTGCCGGCGCCGACCTGCTGGCCGGCGACCGCGAACAGGTCGGTCACCGCCACGGTCGCCCCGTCCAGGGCGCCGGAGCCGGACGCGGCGGCCAGGGGTGAGCCCTGCACCCGCCAGGTGGCCCGCGACGCCGGGGTGGACGCGGCCGCGGCGCCGCCACCGGGCAGCGGCGGGACCCCCGGATCGGCGGCCCCGTCACCGCAGCCGCCGAGCAGCAGCGTGGTCCCGGCCGCGGCACCGAATGCGAGAAAGCCCCGCCGTGTCAGATCGGTCATCCGGTCAGGCTAGGGCGTCGCGCTCAGCCCAGGACCTGCCGGAGGTAGTCGTTGTCGAAGACCCGGGTGGGGTCGTACTTGTCGCGCACGGAGCAGAACTCGTCGAACCGCTGGTAGGTGGGACGCAGGTCCGCCGCGGTGCGGCTGTGCAGCTTGCCCCAGTGCGGCCGGCCGTCGGCGGCGCGCGCGATGGACTCGACCGCGTCGAAGTAGGGGCGGTGGTCCCGGCGGTAGTACTGGTGCACGGCGACGTACGCGGTGTCACGGCCGTGCGCGGTGGACATCCACACGTCGTCGGCGGCGGCGAAGCGCACCTCCACGGGGAAGGCGACACGGAAGTCGGACCTGCCGAGCCACTGGTCGATCTCGCGGAGGGTGTCCGGCAGCGCCTCGACCGGGACCGCGTACTCCATCTCGCGGAACTTCACCCGCCGCGAGGACGCGAAGACCCGGTAGCTGCGGTCGGTGAACTCGCGCGCGGAGAGCGCCCGGGAGGCGACCTCGTTGATCTTCGGGATGGCGGCGGGGAACTGGGCCGCGACCCGGTTGACGCCCTCGAAGAAGGTGTTGGAGAGCAGCTCGTCGTCGACGAAGCCGCGGACCCGGCCCACCGGCTCGAGCGGGGTGGTCGCCGGCAGTCGCGTGTTCCGCTTGGTCAACACGCGGTCGGTGTGGGGGAACCAGTAGAACTCGAAGTGGTCGACGCCGCGGGAGTTCTCGTCGATGCGCTCCATGACCGCGCTGAGGCGATCCGGCGACTCGACCGCGCGCATGGCGTACGCGGGCTCGCACTGCAGGGTGAGGGTGGCGATCACGCCCACCGCGCCGAGGCCGATGCGGGCGGCCTCGAACAGCTCCGAATTCTCTTCGGGGGAGCAGTCGACGACCGTGCCGTCCGCGAGTACCAGGGTCAGCGCGCGCACCTGGGTGGCCAGTCCGCCGAATCGGGCACCGGTGCCGTGGGTTCCGGTGGCGATCGCGCCGGCAATCGACTGGGCGTCGATGTCGCCGAGATTTGTCATGGCGAGTCCGAGATCCCACAACATGGGATTCAGGTCGCGCAGTCGCGTTCCCGCGAGAACGGTGACCAGCGCGCCGGCCGGTTCCGTGTGGACCACGGATTTGATGCCGGCGAGGTTGTCCAGGCTGATCAACACGCCGTCCGTCACGGCCACTGGCGTAAACGAGTGACCAGCGCCAACGCACTTGACGTGCAGGCCTTCCGTCGTCGCGCGGGCGATTTCGAAACTGAGCTCGGCCACGCTCGCGGGCGTTGCGTAACGTCGCGGGCTCGCGCTTGCGCACTCAGCCCAGTTGTGCCAGGTCTGCTGATCCATGACGCCACTATTCACATGGACAGTCGTCCAGGTCAACAGTTGACGCGATCTTTATTTCTGCGTTCTAGGATCATCCAATGCTGAACAGGCTTCCGGCGGACGAGCGTCGCGCGCAACTTGTCGAATCTGCCATGGGAATTGCGGAGCGGGGTGGCATCAGTTCTGTCACCATCCGGGCGGTCGCCGAGAATGCGGGGGTCTCGCTCGGGGTGGTGCACTACTGCTTCGACAGCAAGGAGGCGTTGGTCGCCGCGATGGGCGAGTCGCTCGTCGTGCAGCTGAGCCAGGCGCTGGGCTACGCCTTCGGTCAGGCGCAGAGCGAAGAGCAGCACGGCGGCCTGCGTGGGCTCCGCGAGGTGCTGCACAGCGGGATCACCGCAATGTGGCCGATCATCGAGGCGACGCCGAACCGTCAGCTGCTCACCTACGAGATCACCGCGTACGGGCTGCGTCAGCAGGCAGCCGGCGCGGAGCTGGCCGGCGTGATCGCGGACATGCAGTACCGGACCATGGACGCCCAGGCCGTCGACTTCCTCGAGCAGTCGGCCGCGCACACCGGCACCAAGTGGACCGAGCCGGTCGCGCACATCGCGCGATTCGCGCTGGCCGTGATCGACGGGATCGTGCTCCGGTGGTTGGTGGACCGGGACAGCGAGGGCGTCATCGCCGAACTCGACGACCTCGTGCAGATGATCACCGGCAAGGCCGTCGAACTCTGACCCAGGATCGGCTCGCACTTCGCCGCTGCGGAAAAGTGGTCGCGCCAAGACGTGGACAGTCGTCCAGTTCGGGTGGTTGACTCGTTGGCATGACCGCCATTTCCGACCGTCCGGAGACCATGGCCCGCGACGGCGCGACCCGCGCACGACTGGACGCCGCCACCCGCGAGCTGGATCCGCCGCTCGCCGCCATGGACCTGGGGGCGCTGCGCGCCAACGCCGCGGACCTCCTCCGCCGGGCAGGTGGGACGCCCGTGCGGGTGGCCAGCAAGTCGGTCCGGTGCCGCGCGGTGCTCGAGGAGACCCTCGGGACCGGGCTCACCGCCCGCGGCGGCTTCCGCGGGATCATGTCCTACTCGCTGCGTGAGGCGATCTGGCTGGTGCGCCTCGGGGCCCGGGACGTCCTGATGGGCTACCCCACCACCGACCGCGGTGCGATCGCCGAGCTGGCCTCGGACCCGCTGCTGCTCGACTCGATCACCCTGATGATCGACAGCGCCGACCACCTCGACGTGGTGCACGCCGCCGCCGGCAGTTCCTCGGTCCCCGCCCGGGTGTGCCTGGACGTGGACGCGTCGCTGCGGGTCGGGCCGGTGCACCTCGGCGTCCGCCGCTCACCGCTGCGTACCCCGGAGGAGACCGAATCGCTGGCCCGGGCGGCCGTGCGACGGGGCTTCCGGGTGGTCGGCGTGATGTTCTACGAGGCGCAGATCGCCGGGTTGCCCGACAGCAGCCCCGCGATCCGACTGGTCAAGCGTGCCTCCGCCGCCGAGCTGTCCAAGCGCCGCGGCGCGGTGGTCGACGCGGTCTCCGCGGCCGCGGGGAAGCTGGAGATCGTCAACAGCGGCGGCACCGGGTCGCTCGAGGTGAGTTCCGCCGACCCGTCGGTCACCGAGGTCACCGCGGGTTCCGGGCTGTACGTCCCGACCCTGTTCGACCGCTACCGCGCGTTCACGCCGCGGCCGGCGCTGTTCTTCGCGTTGTCCGCGGTGCGCCGCCCGACGCCCAAGATCGCGACGCTGTTCGCGGGTGGTTACGTCGCGTCCGGCCCGGCCGGCGCGTCCCGGGTGCCGACGCCGGTCTGGCCGGCCGGTCTCAAGTTGCTGCGCAACGAGGGGGTCGGCGAGGTGCAGACGCCGGTCACCGGGCTCGCCGCGGGCGGGCTGCGGATCGGCGACCGGGTCTGGTTCCGGCACGCCAAGGCAGGCGAGCTGTGCGAACGGTTCACCGCCCTGCACCTGGTGGACACCGACGGCACCCGCACCGTGGTCCCGACCTACCGCGGCGACGGGCAGTGCTTCGGCTGACGTCCGGCGGCGGGTAGCGCGCGCTACCCGCCACTCAGGCGCATGAACGCGCCCAGTTCGGACAGGCCCGCCGGTGTCCCGGGCAGGTACTGGATCAGGGCGGGGGACCGGACGATCACCGCCCGCCACTTCCCCCGGGAGACCGCGACGTTCAGCCTGTTGCGGGACAGCAGGAAACCCATGCCGCGGGGCACCTCGTCGATCGACGAGGCGGTCATCGACACGAACACCACCGCGGCCTCCCGGCCCTGGAACTTGTCGACGGTGCCGACCAGGACGTCGCCGAGGCCGGCGTCGGCGAGGCGCGCCCGGATCAGCGACACCTGCGCGTTGTAGGGCGCGACGACGAGGATGTCGCCCTCGGCGAGTGGGCGGGCCGGTTCGCCGGCGCCGGGGGTCCACGGCGTGCCGATCAGCGTCCGCGCCTCGGCGGTGATCGCCTCGGCCTCCTCGACGGACTCCGTCGAGTTACCCCGGTGCTCCACGTACAGCGTCGTGACGCCGGGCTCCACGCCGGCCAGCGCCCGGCCGGTGGTGACGGGCTCCTGAGAGCGCAGTCGACCGTCGTAGGACAGGTCCGAGACCGCCGAGCAGACCGCGGGATGCATCCGCCAGGTCCGGTCCAGGAAGTACCCGAGTTCCGGTGGCAGCGCGCCGTGTCCCTGGGCGAGCCAGCCCAGTGCGGAGGCGTCGACCGGTTCGGGGTGGGTGCCCTGGCTGACCTGCGGCAGCTGCTGCGGATCGCCGAGCAGCAGCAGGTTGCGTGCCGAGATGCCCACCGCGACCGTGTTTGCCAGGGAGAACTGGCCGGCCTCGTCGACCACCAACAGGTCCAGGCTGCCGGCGGGCACCCGGGCGGTGTGCGCGAGATCCCAGGCGGTGCCGCCGATCACGCAGCCGGTCTGCTCGTGCTCGGCGAGGAAGCCGGCCAGCGCGACGGACTCGATCTTCGTCCAGGCGGGGTGTTCGGACAGCCCGGAACCGGGCTTCTTCGCGACCTGCTCGCCTGGCACCCCGGCGCGCACGATCCCGTCGAGCATGTTCTCGACCACCGAATGCGACTGGGCGACAACACCGATCCGCCAGCCGTACCGGTTCACCAGTTCCGCGACCACCGCCGCGCCGGTGTGGGTCTTGCCGGTGCCGGGTGGCCCCTGCACGGCGAGATAGGAGTTGTCGAGGTCGCGCAGCGCCGCAACGATCGCGGCGGCCCTGTGGTCCGGATCGGCGACGGGGAGCGGGCCGCCGGAGCGGGTGCGGGGCGGCACCCGGCGAAGCACGTCGACGGCGGCCGAGGCGGGCATCGACGGCAGGGCCGCGGCCATCGCGGCGGCCTGCTCGGCGATCGCGGCCTCGATGGCGACCGTGCGGACCGGCTGTCCGGGGGCGAGCGCCATCGGTGCGACGGCATGCGGGCCGGTGCCGGTCGGCTCGAGTTCCTCCACGACGGCCACCTCGCGCGGCTTGCCGTCGGGCCCGACCTCCTCCTCGAGCGCGAGGATCGTGACGGGGACGGCGCCGCGGGCGCGCGGGTCGTCGGAGCCGATCCCGGTGCCCTGCTCGTAGAGCGCGTACACCTGGTCCCCGACGCGCACCGTGGTGCCGGCGCCCCAGTGCCCGGCGAGGCGAACGTGCCTGCGCTGCTTGCGTTGCCGCGGCGTGCTCTTGTGCCACTCCACCGGCACCTCGACCCGGTCGGCCACCAGGACGTCGGCGGACTCGGCCCACTCGTCCTCGGGCTGGACGAGGCGGTCGAAGTGCGCCCACCAGAAGGGCTTACGTTCCCGCCGGTGGTAGCCGACCGCGGCGGCCATCAGCGCGGCGGCCCGCTGGTCGTCGGTTCGCTCGCCGGGCAGGGTGTCGCCGACGTGGTCGCGCAGTGCGGTCTCGGCCGCGCTCGGTTCCTCGACGGGCGCCGCGAGCACCTGCTGAGCCGGGTGCGGCCGCACTCCGTGCTCGGCCGCGACGGCCCGCAGCCAGTCCCGCAGCCGCAGCGTCGAGATGCAGTCGTATTCGTTGTAGTCGGCGATCTTCTGCAGGAGGAGATGGGCTGCGCGGTCCTTGCCTGCGTCCCGCAGCGCGCAGTAGTCCGCGTACGCGACGATCGAATCGACGGCGGTGGCGACGTCGTCGCCGCGAAGCTGGTCGCCCATGTACAGGGGTTCGAGCTTCTTGATCGAGTACGACGAGGCGCCGACGCGGACCGCTCCGCGGACCACCGGGTACAGGTCCACCAGTACGTTCTCGCGCAGCAGGGCGTCGACGGATTCCTCGCCGACGCCGTAGCGACCGGCCAGCCGCAGCAGCGCGGTCTTCTCGTAGGCCGCGTAGTGGTAGACGTGCATGCCGGGGAAGCGTTTCCGGCGCTCGGCGACGTAGTCGAGGAAGTCGAGCAGGGCGCGGCGCTCCTGCGCGCGGTCGTGCGCCCAGAACGGGCGGAAGGTTCCGTCGGTCTCGGTCACCCCGAACAGGTACTCGAGGCCCCAGTCGGTCGATCCGTCCTCGGCCCACAGCGGGTCGCCCTCGAAGTCGAAGAAGATGTCGCCCGGGTCGGGTTCCGGGACGGCGGCGAGGGCCGTCGCACCGTCGATCACCTCGTACACCGGGGCGTGCGAGTGCTCCTGCCGGACCTGTGCCGCGGCTTGGGCCCGCAGGCCGCCGAGGGTGCGTGCACTCATGCCGTGGACCGGCTCGGTGCGGTCGGCGAGGGCGTCGATGTCGGTGACGCCGCCGCGGATCAGCGTCTCGCGCTGTGAGGACCGCATCCCGGCGACCAGCAGCAGGTCTCGGGTTCGCACGATCTCCGGCGCGCACTCGTCGCACCGGCCGCAGCCGCGGTAACGCGGATCCGACCAGGACACCGGAGCCTGCTCGCGGTGGTGCTCCTCGAGCATCCGGACCAGCTCGTCGCGGCGCTGCCGGAAGACCGGTGCGACGTCGCCCAGCGGGTGGTCCGCGGTGGCGTGATCGCCGAGGACCAGGGTGGCGTGCGACGCGGTGGGGATCCCGTCCGAGGTCAAGGCGTCCGCGTAGGCGGCCAGCTGCAGCAGGGCCGTCACCTTGGCGTGGCGGGAGAGCTTGGTGTCGACCACCACGTACCGGTCGCCCTCACGCACCAGGAAGTCGCAGAAGCCGAGGAACCGTCCGTCGAAGAAGGTGCCCTGGTAGATCACGTCGGCACCCGCCCGGGCGGCGGCCACGGTCGCCTTGTTCGCCCGGCTGAGCTCCTCGAAGTCCAGGCGCGGTCGGTCGATCCGCACCACGCCCTCGCCGAATCGCTCGACGTACCCGTCGAGCTGACGCTGTTCGTGGGCGGCGCCGAGCTCGGATGTCCGGTCCAGCATGGCGTCCCGCCGGTCGGTGCCGGCCGGTTCGATCCGCCCCAGCTTCGCGTCGAGCCGGCGTAGCAGCGCGTATTCGCACTCCGCGGCCTGGGACAGGTCGCTGGCGCTGTAGATCAACACGTCGTCGAGGAGGAACACGAGGACGACTATCGCAGACGGTGCCGACACGTCCCGTTCGGCGACGAGACCATAATTGGCCGGTGCCGTTCTTCGCCGGGGCCTCCGGGCAGGTCCACTACCGCCACTGGCCCTGCGCCGATCCCGTCGCCGGCCTGGTGTTCCTGCACGGCCGCGGCCAGCACAGCGGCCACTACCACCGCTTCGCGCGGGCGCTCGGGGCCGAACATGTCGAGGTGTGGGCCCTCGACCACGTCGGCCACGGTCTCAGCGAGGGGGACCTCGGCGATGCCGGTCCGCTGCGAGAACTCGGCGACAACGCACTGCTGCTCGCCGAGCTCGCCGCCGCGGACCGGCCGGGCCTGCCGCTGTCGGTGATGGGCCACTCGCTCGGCGCGGCCGCCGCGGTCGCCGCGCTGACCTCGGCGCCGGACGCCTTCGAGGCGGTGGTGCTGTGCGGCCTGCCGCGGTCCGTGGCCGCCGAGCCGGAGCGGCTCGCGGCCGTGCACGCTCCGATCCTGGCGGTGCACGGCGTCGACGACCGGCTCGCGCCGGTCGACCCGGTGCGGGAGTGGGCCGAGCGGCTGCCGGCCGTGGTGCTCCGGGAGTACCCCGACGCGGGTCACGACCTGCTGCACGAGCCGGTGGCGCCGGCGGTGACCGCCGACGTGACCGAGTTCCTCTGGCGGGCTACCGTGCACGAATGACCCCGGACGAACACCTGGACCTGCTTCGGATCGAGGGACACCGGCTGGCCGCGATGCCGGTCGACGCGCTGGACGCCCGGGTGCCCACCGTGCCGGGGTGGACGCTCGAGCGGGTGCTCCGGCACACCGGCAAGGTGCACCGCTGGGTGGCGGCCACCCTCGCGGCCGGACCCGGTGCGGACCTCGGCGGTTCCGCCGAACTCCTGTCGCTGCCGAAGGGACCGGACTGCCTGCCCGCCTACCGCGAGGCGCTGGAGCAGTTGCTCGCCGAACTCACCGCCCACGACTTCGACCGGGCGGCGCCGACTTTCGCCGGACCCGGCACCGTCGGGTTCTGGGCACGACGGCAGGCACACGAGGTCACGGTCCATCGGGTCGACGCCGCCGACGCCGTCCACGCGGCCGGCGGACCCGCACCCGAGGCGATGTCGGTGACGGGGGCCGTCGACGGCGTCGACGAGTGGGCCCGGCTGATGCTGCCGCGCGTGCTGGCGGAGGTCCCGGTGCCGTTGCGCGAGAAGACTGTCCACCTGCACGGCACCGACGCACCCCACGCCGAGTGGCTGTTGACGCTGACTCCCGACGGCGTGCGGGTCACGGCCGGGCACGCGAAGGGCGACGTGGCGGTGCGGGGCACGGCGCAGGAGCTGCTGCTGACCGTGTGGCGACGGCGGCCGCTGGCCGCGCTGGAGATGTTCGGTGACGCCGGGGTCGCGCAGGCGATGCTGGACGCGGCGCGGATCTGAGCCACTCGCCGCGCCACGGGATCTGAGCCGACTACGGACGGGTCATCGGGCGCTTCCGCCGCACCCCCAGGACAGTCCGGCGGCCCGCTGCCCGGTGGCCAGGACCTCGGCGAGCATCGCGTCGGTCAGCGCGGCGTCGTCGAGTCCCAGGCACGCGACGACCGTGACGGGTCGGTCGCCGGTACCCGCAACCGATTCGCCGTGCGTGAACTCGGCCTCCTCGAGAGCCAGGACCCGCAACGACGCGTCCCACGCGTCCGCGCCGAAGGCGACGACCGCACGCACCAACGGCCGCAACGACTCCCATTCGGACGCGGGGTTGGTGACGATGCGGGCGCCGAACAGTTTCTGGCCCGTGGCGTCGCGGCCGCCGGGTCGTGCGGCGACGCCCGCGAGGTGCAGCGAGTGCAGCAGTCGCGGCTCCGCGGCGTTCGCCGGGGCGACCAGCAAGAGCGTGGGCAGCGCGTCACCGTATCCGGGGTCATCGGATCTGGGCACAATCGTCGACATGACCCCCATTGAACCCGACACCGCCCTGCCCGACGCAGCCCTGCTCGAGTCCGTGCGGGACGCCCGGCGCGTGGTGGTGTTCACCGGTGCCGGGATGTCCGCGGAGTCCGGCGTGCCGACGTTCCGCGACGCACTGACGGGGCTGTGGGAGCGGTTCGACCCGGCCGAGCTGGCCACCCCGCAGGCGTGGGCGCGGGATCCGGCCCTGGTGTGGGCGTGGTACGAGTGGCGCGCCGCGCTGGTGCGGAGGGTGTCGCCGAACGCCGGGCACCACGCGGTCGCGGACTGGGCACGACGAGCCGAGCTGACTGTGCTCACCCAGAACGTCGACGACCTGCACGAGCGCGCGGGCTCGACCGTGGCCGCGCACCTGCACGGCAGCCTGTACGCGCCCCGGTGCAGCTCCTGCGGCCGACCCGCGGATCTCGACGACGCCCGATTCGAGAAGCTGGACAGGGAGCCGGTGGAGCGGATCACGCCGCCGGCGTGCGAAACCTGTGCCGCCCCGGTGCGGCCGGGAGCGGTGTGGTTCGGCGAGGAACTACCGGCCGCGGCCTGGCAGGTGTCGGTCGACGCGGTCGAGGACTGCGACCTGCTGCTCGTCGTCGGGACCTCCGCGGTGGTGCATCCGGCGGCGCAGCTGCCGATGCGCGCCCTGGGCGCCGGCGCCACCGTCGTCGAGATCAACCCGGAGCCAACGGACCTGACGGCCGCGGTGACCCACTCGTGGCGGGCCACCGCGGCGCAGGCACTGCCGGTGTTGGTGGTGGCCGCTACGTCATGATCACGGCGTCGGTCGAGCCGAGCGCCAGGGCGATCGAGTTGACGAACGAGGTCACCGGGTCGAATACGAGAATGTCCTGCAGGGGCAGCATCGGAAGATCTCCTTCGTGAAGTCGGTACACAAACGACGAATGGGTCGTTCCCGCCGGAGAATTCGGCGGGAACGACCCATTTAGTCACACGAGCGCATCCCTCGGTCGGGGATTGGTCCGCTCAGGAGTAGATCCCCTCGATCGCGACGGCGAACTCCTGATGGATGATGTTGCGCTTGAGCTTGAGCGTCGGGGTCAGCTCGCCGGTCTCGACGGTGAAGTCGACGTCCAGGATCCGGTACTTCTTGATCTGTTCCGGGTTGGAGACCTTCTTGTTGCCCTCGGCGACCGCGGCGTCGACCTCGGCGACCAGGTCGGCGTGCTTGATCACCTCGGCGATCGGCAGGTTGGCGGCGAGACCGTTGCGCTCGAGCCAACCGGGCAGGGCCTCCGGGTCGATGGTGATCAGGGCGCCGATGAACGGCTTCGCGTCGCCGACCACCAGGCACTGGCTGATCAGCGGGTGTGCCCGGAGCGCGTCCTCGAGCACCGCCGGCGCGACGTTCTTGCCGCCCGCGGTGACGATGATCTCCTTCTTCCGGCCGGTGATGGAGACGAAGCCCTCGGAGTCGATGGATCCCAGGTCGCCGGTGTGGAACCAGCCGTCCCGGATGGAGTCCGCGGTGGCCGCGTCGTTGTGCCAGTAGCCGCTGAACACGACGGGGCCCTTCACCAGCAGTTCGCCGTCGTCGGCGATCTTCGCGGCGTGGCCGTTGATCGGCTGGCCGACGGTGCCGACCTTCTGCGCCCGCACGGTGTTGACGGTGATCGCGGCGCTGGTCTCGGTCAGGCCGTAGCCCTCGTAGACCGGGATGCCGACGCCGCGGAAGAAGTGGCCGAGGCGGGCGCCGAGCGCGGCACCGCCGGACACCGCGCGGTCGCACTCGCCGCCGAGTGCCGCGCGCAGCTTCGAGTACACGAGCTTGTCGAAGACGGCGTGCTTGAGCTTGAGGCCGAGACCCGGACCGCCGGCCTCGAGGGCCTCGCTGTAGGCGATGGCGGTCTCCGCCGCCTTGCCGAAGATCTTGCCCTTGCCGCCGTCCTCGGCCTTCTGCTTGGCCGAGTTGTAGACCTTCTCGAACACACGCGGCACGGACAGGATGAAGTTCGGCTTGAACGCCGCGAACTGGTCGAGCAGGGTCGTGAGGTCCGAGGTGTGGCCGACGGTGACCTTGTTGTCGAAGGCGCCGAACGAGATCGCGCGGGCGAACACGTGCGCCAGCGGCAGGAACATCAGGGTGCTCTTCCCCTCTGCCAGCGCGTCGGCCAGGGCGATCTTGACGGCCTGCGACTCGGCGCTGAAGTTGGAGTGGGTGAGCTGCACGCCCTTGGGGCGGCCGGTGGTGCCGGAGGTGTAGATGAGGG
This sequence comes from Rhodococcus sp. P4_F5, assembly GCF_056401315.1. Classification (NCBI taxonomy): domain Bacteria; kingdom Bacillati; phylum Actinomycetota; class Actinomycetes; order Mycobacteriales; family Nocardiaceae; genus Rhodococcus; species Rhodococcus sp. P4_F5. Next base: position 28,916 of record NZ_JBFUJP010000029.1, read on the forward strand.
TGGCGGGGGAGGCCGCGTTCACCTGGCCGCGGCGCGTGTGCAGGTCCTCGTCGCTGATGCCCGCGCCGCGGGTGGTCAGCTCGTCGAGCGCCCCGGCCTCGATCTGCAACATCTCGCGAAGGTCGGGGGCGGCCTCGGCGACGTCCTTCATCGAGGAGGCATGCTTGGCGGTCTCGACGACGAGCAGCGCGGTGGCGGAGTCCTCGAGGATCCACTTGGCCTGGTCGGGCGAGGAGGTCTCGTAGATCGCGACGGTGCAGCCACCGGCGGTCCAGATGGCGTAGTCGAGCACCACCCACTCGTAGCGGGTGGCACAGAGGATGGCCACCCGGTCCCCGAGCTCGACGCCGGAGGCCATCAGGCCCTTGGCGACGGCCTTGACCTGCGTGGCGAACTCGGCGGCGGTGACGTTGACCCAGGCACCGTTCACCAGCCGCTTGAACGGCACGTGCTGCGGGCACTCCTGCTCGAAGCGGAACACCGTGTCCGCCATCGAGATGTCCTCGGGGATGGAAAACGTTGCCGGAACGTCGAACTCTCGCACTGGGACCCCTTCGTGAACTGCTTGTTTTACCGAGTGTGCATTGGATCACATTCAGTCTAGGTCCGCACCCGCTTGGTATGCCCGGAATGCCCGACTCGCGACACCTCGGGTCGGTTGTCTGTAACTCCGAGTTTTGTGAACTGCGGATTCCGCGGTCGGCAATGAGGCGAAGATCACGTCGGCAGCCCGAGTGCGAGCGTCACCTCCCGGTCGGTGAGCTGGTGGAAGTCGCGATAGGCCCCGCCGACGCCGCCCAGCCAGCTCGGGACGAGGGGGCACACCACCTCGTCGGCCTCGGCCTCGAGCCGGGCGACCGCCTCTGTCGACGACACCGGGACCGCCACAACCACCCGGGCCGCGTGCTGGGCTCGCGCCACCCGGCAGGCGGCGGCCGCGGTTGCGCCGGTGGCCATCCCGTCGTCGACGATCACCACCACCCGGCCGCTGGGCGGGATCCGGGGTCGGTCGCCTCGCAACATGCGCACCCGCCGGCGGAGTTCGCGGCGCTCGGCGGCCTCGACCGTGGCGAACGCCAGCGCGGTGACGCCGGTCTGCTTGACCACGTCGTCGTTGAGGACCCGCACGTCGTCCTCGCCGAGCGCGCCCATCGCCAGTTCCGGCTGCCACGGCACGCCGAGTTTGCGGACGATGATCACGTCCAGGTCGGCATGCAGCGCGCGGGCGACCTCGGCGGCCACCGGGACCCCGCCACGTGGCAGTCCGAGCACGAGCGGGTTCGAGTCGCGGAGGTGTCCGAGCGAGGTGGACAGGTCGCGACCGGCGGTGGCCCGGCTGTCGTAGAGCATCCTGGTTCCGACGCTACGCCGTGCAGCGGTGGTTGCGGTGCCGGTCTTCCCCGCGGGTTCGGTGGGCGCGACTACCGCTGAGTGACGGTGAACCGGCGCAGCGCGAGCGCGGGGTTCTTCTCCCTCACCTCGGCGATCCGCGCGGCGGTGACGTCGGCACGGGCGGTCCCGACCGTCTCGCCGAGCGATGCCAGGACCACGCCCATCGGGTCCACGATCATCGAGTTGCCGGCCCCGGTGCGGGCACTCTGGTCGGCCGCGGCCACGTAGACGGTGTTCTCGATCGCCCGCGCCCGGATCAGGGTGGTCCAGTGGTCCTCCTTCAGCGGGCCCGGGACCCACTGCGCCGGCATCAGCAGCACGTCCGCGCCGGCGTCCACGATGCGCCGCGTCACCTCCGGGAACCGCAGGTCGTAGCAGGTCTGCATGCCGAAGGTGAGGCCGTCGACGACGAACGTCTCGGGGGACTCGACCGTGCCCGCCCGGATCACCGCGGACTCCTGGTAGCCGAACGCGTCGTAGAGGTGCAGCTTGCGGTACACGGCCTCGATCCGGCCCGCCGGACCGGCCGCGACCAGGGTGTTCGAGATGCGTTCGTCGTCGGCCAGCGCCTCGTTGACGCCAGCGACCACGTGCACGCCGAACTCGGCGGCGATCTCGAGCAGGCCGCTGACGAACGGGCCGTCCAGCGGCTCGGCGGACTCGACGAGTCGTTCGTCGATGCGGGGTGGGGTGAACATCGCGTACTCGGGGGCGAGCACCAGCCGGGCCCCCCGGGCCGTCGCCTCGCCGACCAGGTTGCGCAGGGTCAGGTGGTTCTCGTTCTTGTCCAGGCCCGGGGCGAACTGGGCCACTGCGATCTCGACCATGACACCGAGTATGGCGGGTCGGCCAGGGCGCTACCGGGCACCGTAGATACCACGCGTTAAACTGCTGGTGAAATGAGTGACACGGAGCAGTACCCCGAGCCCGAAGCTGACATCACCACCTTTGCCGACCTCGGCATCGAGGAACGAGTGCTTCGGGCGCTGTCGGATGTCGGCTACGAGTCGCCGTCCCCGATTCAGGCCGCGACGATCCCGCCGTTGATGGCGGGCAACGACGTGGTCGGCCTGGCGCAGACCGGCACCGGCAAGACCGCCGCCTTCGCCGTGCCGATCCTCTCCCGCATCGACACCACGCAGAAGCGGCCGCAGGCGCTGGTGCTGGCGCCGACCCGCGAGCTCGCCCTGCAGGTTGCCGAGGCGTTCGGCAAGTACTCGGCACACATCCCGGGCCTCCAGGTGCTGCCCATCTACGGCGGCCAGGCCTACGGCGTGCAGCTGTCCGGGCTGCGCCGCGGCGCGCAGATCATCGTCGGCACGCCGGGCCGGGTGATCGACCACCTGGAGAAGGGCACCCTCGACCTCTCGCACCTGGACTACCTGGTGCTCGACGAGGCCGACGAGATGCTCAAGATGGGCTTCCAGGACGACGTCGAGCGGATCCTCGCCGACACCCCGGAGTACAAGCAGGTGGCGCTGTTCTCGGCGACCATGCCGGCGGCGATCCGCAAGATCTCCAAGCAGTACCTGCACGACCCGGTCGAGATCACGGTCAAGACCAAGACGTCGACCGCGCCGAACATCACGCAGCGGTACGTGCAGGTCGCGCACCAGCGCAAGCTCGACGCGCTGACCCGAGTCCTCGAGGTCGAGACCTTCGAGGCGATGATCATCTTCGTCCGCACCAAGCAGGCCACCGAGGACCTCGCCGAAAGGCTTCGGGCGCGCGGGTTCTCGGCAGCCGCCATCAACGGCGACATCGTGCAGGCGCAGCGTGAGCGGACCATCGGGCAGCTCAAGAAGKGCACGCTCGACATCCTGGTCGCGACGGACGTGGCCGCCCGCGGCCTGGACGTGGACCGCATCTCGCACGTGGTCAACTACGACATCCCGCACGACACCGAGTCCTACGTGCACCGGATCGGCCGCACCGGTCGCGCGGGCCGCACCGGCGACGCGCTGCTGTTCGTCGCCCCGCGGGAGCGTCACCTGCTCAAGGCGATCGAGAAGGCGACCCGGCAGCCGCTGACCGAGATGCAGCTGCCCTCGGTCGAGGACGTGAACGCCCAGCGGGTGGCCAAGTTCGGTGACTCGATCACCGAGAGCCTCAGCTCGGAGAACCTGGCGCTCTTCCGCGGACTGATCGAGGACTACGAGCGCGAGCACGACGTGCCGCTCGCGGACATCGCGGCCGCCCTGGCCGTGCTCTCCCGCGACGGCGAGTCCTTCCTGATGCCGCCCGAGCCGCCGCCGGCGCCGCGTCGGGAGCGCGAGCCCCGCGCCGAGCGTCCCGCTCGGAAGTTCGACGACGCGCCGAAGGTCGGCAAGGAGGGCCAGGAACTGGCCACCTACCGGATCGCGGTCGGCAAGCGGCACCGGGTGGCGCCCGGTGCCATCGTCGGTGCCATCGCGAACGAGGGCGGACTGCGCCGGAGCGACTTCGGCCACATCAGTATTCGGCCGGACCACAGCCTGGTCGAGCTGCCCGCGGACCTCGCCGACGAGACCCTCGAGGCGTTGCGCCGCACCCGCATCTCCGGCGTGCTCATCCAGCTGACCCTGGACGACGGCCCGCCCGGGCAGCGGCCGCCGCGTGACGGCGGCAAGTTCGACCGCAAGCCGCGGCGCGAGCGCTACTGACGGCAACGCAAAGTGCCCGGTCACCTTGGTGGCCGGGCGCTTTCGTCTGTATCGGGCGTCAGCCCGTGTGCGCGGTGTAACGCGGTGACGACCGGAAGCCGCCGCCGGTTCAGTAACCGGCCACCGGGTCGATGACACCGGCGAGCGGCTCGCCGGCCGCGAAGCGGGCGACATTGCCCGCGACGTGGTCGGCGAGGGCCCGCGGCAGCCCGGTCGCCGGGTTCGCCACGTGCGGGGTGATCAGCGCGTTGGGCAGTGTCCACAGCGGATGGCCGTCGGGCAGCGGCTCCGGGTCGGTGACGTCGAGGGCGGCGCCGCCGATCGTTCCCGCGCGCAGCGCGTCGACCAGTGCGTCGGTGTCGATCAGCGTCCCGCGTGCGACGTTCACGATCCACGACGACGGAGACATCTGCGCCAGCTCCGACCTGCCGACCAGGTGCCGGGTGGCCGCGGTCGCGGGTGCCGCGACGACGAAATGGTCTGCGCGGGACCACACCTCGCCGACCCGGTCCGCGGGCAGGGTCTCGTCTGCGCCCGGCACCGGGACGCCCGAGCGGGTGACCGCGAGAATCCGGCACCGGGATGCGGCCAGGTACGGGATCAGGGCGCGGCCGATGCCGCCGCAGCCGACGATCGCCACGGTGGTGCCCTGCACGGTGCCCACCCGCGGGTCGAACTCGTCCTTGCGCCAGGACGTCGCGCTCAGCTGCTCGCGCAGCGACCGCACCCCGGCCAGCAGGGTCATCATGGTGTGCTCGGCGACGTTACCCGAGTAGGCGCCGGCCGCGGACGTCCAGGAACGGGCGGAATCCACGACGCCGGCCGCGAGCCACGGCTCGATGCCCGCGAACGGGAGCTGCACCCAGCGGACCGTGTCCGGCAGGGCACCGGGAAACGTGTCGGGGCCCTGTGCCCAGACGACGGCCTCGGCCTCGTCGAGCGGGACCAGGACCCCGCCGCCTCGGCGGATGCCCTCGGCGAGAAAGGGATCCCCCTCGGGGCCGAGGTGGATTCGGGGTGCTGGGCGGGTCGGCATCGGTGACCTCTCGGTGCGGGTGGTGTGCGCGGGTCGGTGGGAACCCGGCTACCGGGCCTTGGCGGTCAGCCGGCGCTCGCCGTGCGAGTCCCGGATGGCGTCGACGAGGGCGGACTTGCGTGCGGTGTACCGGTCCCGGAACTCGTCGCAGTCGTGGACGCCGTCGATGGTGGAGTCGGTGACGAAGCCGAAGAACGTGACCGCGGAGTCGACGACGGGGGCGGGCGCGAGGATCCGCAACTCGTTGACCAGTTCGTCCAGTTCGACGATGGCCTGGGCGAGGGCGCGCAGGCTCGGGTCGTCGGACTCGAGCGCGTGGACCAGGTCGGCCTCCGCGAGTACACCGCTGTCCACGTCGACGACGGCGTTGTGGGCGCGGTCCGTGGCGGCGAGGAAACGGACGTAGATCGAGCGCACCTGCGGGTCGGGTGCGGTGGGGGCCGCGACCGTCGCGGGCCGGCCGCGGCGGACCGCGAACACCCCGAGCAGCACCCCGACGACCATCGACGCCGGGACCGCCCACCACGGCGCGGTTCCGGAACTGAGGGCATCAACCAGCGAATTCACTTGCCAACCCTAACAATTGATCGGCAGGGATTCCGGTAGCGACATGTTTGCGGCGCCGCCCTGCATGCAACCCAGGGGTTGCATGTCAGCGGAATTAGTGCAACCATTGAGTTGCAGTCAGAAGGTGGTCCCCCCCGAACAGGAGATTCGACATGACGAACACTCAGGCAGCAGTCATCGACGCAGACCAGTACACGGTCAGTCGCACGGTCGTCGTGAACGCGCCCCGCGCGGCAGTGTGGCGGGCGCTCACCGACCCCGAGCACATCGCGAAGTGGTTCGGGCAGACCGCCACCCTCGACGCGCTCGAGGTGGGTGCCCGGGGCAGCTTCGGCTGGCCCGACCACGGCGTCTTCCCGATGGTGGTCACCGAGGTCGCCGAGCCGGACCACTTTGCCTACCGGTGGTACACGCAGTCCGGCGAGTTCGACGTCGACCGCGCCACCGAGGCCCGGTTCACCCTCGTCGAGGAGGGTGCCACGACCGTGCTCACGGTCGTCGAAACCGGCTTCGACCGGATCAGCGACGACGAGGAGGTCCGCCGCAGCGGGCTGGACGGGAACCGGCAGGGCTGGGACGCCGAACTCGACGAACTGGTCGAGTACCTCGAATCGGCGCCGGCATGACCGTGCGTCCGGAGGCCCAGCGGGCGTCGCCGGTGGTCGTGTTCGCCGCCCTCGCCGACGACACCCGGTGGGGGATCCTCGAACTGCTCGGCGCGCAGGACCTCTCGGCGTCCGCGCTGGCCGAGCGGCTCCCGGTGAGCAGGCAGGCGATCGCGAAGCATCTCGCGGCGCTGGAGGCCGCCGGGCTCGTCGAACGCGTCCCGGCGGGCCGGGAGGTGCGGTACCGCGCGATCGGCGCCACCCTCAGCGCGGTGGGACGGCGACTCGAGGCGATCGGTGCACAGTGGGACGCCCGGCTCGCCGAGATCAAGCGGATTGCCGAGTCGCTGTAGCCGGCAACGGTTCAGGCGTCGCCGACGGCCTCGCGCAGGTAGGCGAGGTCCTCGGCGACGCCGTCCGCCGGGGTCTCGAGGATCACCGGCGCCTGCGCGGCCACCACCACCGCGGCGAGCACCTCCGCGTCGATGGTGCCGTCGGCGAGGTTCGCGTGCCGGTCGCGCGCGGAGTTGAACTCGTCGCGGGAGTTGTTCAGGTGCACCAGGTCGATACGCCCGGTGATCGCCTTGATCCGCTCCACCACGCCGACCAGTTCCTCGCCGCCCGCCCAGGCGTGGCAGGTGTCGAGGCAGAAGCCGGCGCCGAAGTCGCCGACCGCGTCCCACAGACGGGCGATGTCGTCGAAGTGGCGGGCCATCGCCGCGTCCCCGCCCGCGGTGTTCTCGATCAGGATCGGCACCTCGAAGCCGCCCTTGTCGGCCTGCCGCTCGAACAGCTTGCGCCAGTTCGCGAACCCCTCCGCCGGGTCCTCGCCGTCACGGACGTGGCCGCCGTGCACCACCAGCCCGATCGCGCCGAGGTCCGCGGCCGCCTTGGCCTGCTGGGCGACGGCGTTGCGGGACGGGATGCGGATGCGGTTGTTCAGGCTCGCCACGTTGATGACGTAGGACGAGTGCACCACGACGTCGATCGGGCTGGCCCGGATCTGCTCCGCCCTGGGATGCTCGGTCACCTTGTTCCACTTCTGCGGATCCGTCAGGAACAGCTGGACCACGTCCGCGCCGAGCGCCTCGCCGGCGCCGATGGGGTCGTCGTCCTCGCGTACGTGTGCTCCGATGCGCATGGGTACAGCCTAGGGCGAGGCATCGACAAGTACCTTCGGTGCGGGGATTCCCCCGATGCGAAAGATCAGGGGCTTCCCGGATGGCATCGTGGTGCGAGGACCGCAACGATGGGATGCGTTCGCATCCACGAGCCCGGCCCAGATCAGGACGAAAGGCAGTCATGAGCTCGCATGCCCTCGGCGCGACCACCGCGCCCACCAACACCGCCACGGTCGCGCGGGCGGTGAATCTGACCAAGACCTACGGCACGGGGGACACCCAGGTCACCGCCCTCGACGCGGTGACCGCCGACTTCGCCCGCGGCGAGTTCACCGCCATCATGGGCCCGTCGGGGTCCGGCAAGTCGACGCTCATGCACTGCCTCGCGGGCCTCGACGCGGCGACCTCCGGCTCGGTCCTCATCGGCGACACCGATCTGACCGGGCTGTCCGACAAGCAGATGACGGCGCTGCGCCGTGACCGGATCGGCTTCGTCTTCCAGGCGTTCAACCTGGTCCCCACGCTCACCGCGCTCGAGAACATCACCCTGCCGCTGGACATCGCCGGCCGCAAGGCCGACCAGGAGTGGCTCGACAGCGTGGTCACCCGGCTCGGGCTCCGGGACCGCCTCGACCACCGGCCCTCCGAGCTGTCCGGCGGCCAGCAGCAGCGTGTGGCGTGCGCCCGCGCACTGGCCGGCCGCCCGGAGATCATCTTCGGCGACGAGCCGACCGGCAACCTGGACTCGCACTCGTCGGGTGAGGTGCTCAGCATCCTGCGCGCCGCCGTCGACGAGTTCGGGCAGACGGTGGTCATCGTGACCCACGACCCGCGGGCCGCGAGCTACGCCGACCGGGTGGTGTTCCTGGCCGACGGCAAGGTGGTCGACGAGCTGCGCGACCCCACCGCCGAGTCGGTGCTCGACCGGATGAAGCGCCTGGACACGTCCGCCGTCCCCGTCACCGAGAAGGTCTGATCCGTGGCCTCACCCATGCGCAAGGTTTCTCTCCGGAACCTGGCCGCGCACAAGGTCCGCCTTGCCCTGACCGTGCTGGCGGTCGTGCTCGGTACCGCCTTCGTCTCCGGTTCCTTCATCTTCACCGACACCCTGCAGCGCACCTTCAACGGGCTGTTCGAGGACGCCGCGCAGGGCGTCGACGTCCGGGTCAGCAGCAACGAGACCGGCTCGAGCGGCGTCCCGCTCGCCGACGTCGCCACGGTGGAGGCGATCGACGGGGTCCGGACGGTGGTGCCTTCGGTGGACGGTCAGCTCGTGCTGCTCGGCTCCGACAAGAAGCCGGTGCAGACCGGCGGCGCACCCAGCCTCGGCATGTCGTACATCCCGCCGGAGCGGGCGATCGCCAAGCCCGACACCTTCGTCGCCGGTACGCCCCCGTCGCGGCCGGGCGAGATCGCGCTCAACGAGGGCGGCGCCCGTAAGGCCGGGCTCGCGGCCGGCGACACCACTCAGGTGCTGGTCCCCTCGCACGGCGTCCTCGACGTCACCGTCTCCGGCATCTACCAGACCCCCACGGACTCCGGCGGATTCATCGGGGTGCTCTTCGACGACGCGCAGGCACGGGAGCTGTTCACCGACGGAGCCCACGCCGACTACCTCGACGTCGCGGGTACCGGATCCCAGGCCGACCTGCGGGATCGAGTGGCCGCGGCGCTGCCGGACCTGAAGGTGCAGACCGGCGACGAGGTTCGCGACGAGGTCAAGTCCCAGGTCACCTCGGCGCTGAGTTTCGTCAACTACTTCCTGCTGGCCTTCGGGGCGATCGCCCTGCTCGTCGGCACGTTCATCATCTACAACACCTTCTCGATGATCGTCGCCCAGCGCCTGCGCGAGTTGGCGCTGCTGCGGGCGGTCGGCGCCAGCCGCAAGCAGGTCGGCCAGTCGGTGGTACTCGAGGCGCTGGTGGTCGGCGTCCTCGGCAGCGCCCTGGGAATCGCGGCCGGCGTCGGGCTGGCATACGGGCTGCGCGGCCTGCTCAACTCCTTCGACGTGGGGCTGCCGTCGGGCTCGCTGGCGCTCGCGCCGCGCACCGTGATCGTGGCGCTGCTGGTCGGTGTGCTGGTCACCGTGGTCAGCGCCTACGCCCCCGCCCGGCGAGCGGCGAAGATCCCGCCGGTCGCGGCGATGCGCGAGGAGTTCGCCTCCACGGGTGACTCGCTGCGGGTCCGCACGCTGGTCGGTGCCGCACTCGCGGTCGTGGGAGTCGTGGCCCTCGTCGCCGGTTCGCGTGGCACCGGCGGCGGCGCCGCTGCGACCGTCGGCGTCGGGGCCGCGGCCCTGGTGTTCGCGGTGCTGCTGGCGGCGCCCGCCCTGTCCCTGCCCGTGGTCGGCGGTCTCGGCGCGGTGCTGGGCCGCCCGTTCGGCGCCGTCGGCAAGCTGGCCCGCACCAACTCGGTGCGCAACCCGCGACGGACGGCGGCGACGGCGTTCGCGCTGACGCTCGGCCTGATGCTGGTCTCGGTGATCGGCGTGTTCGGGTCGTCGGCGAAGGCCAGCGTCGACACGCTCGTGGACGCCGGGGTGCGCGCGGACTACATCCTGACCGGACCGCAGGCTATCGGCGTCCCGATCGGTGCGGCGCCCGCCGTGGCGGCCCTGCCCGGGGTGTCCGACGCCGTCGCGCTGCACTTCACCTCGGTCAAGATCGACGACCGGGACGAGGTCGGCACCGGTGTCGGCGGCCAACTCGGCGGCGTCCTCGACTACACCCTCGAGCAGGGCAGCGCGGAGCTGTCGGGCGAGGGCATGCTGGCGTCCGCGACGTACGCGGGCAAGCACGGCTGGACCGTCGGGTCGCCGGTCACCATGACCAACCGGGACGGCGTCGAGGTGACTGTGCCGGTGACCGGCATCTACGCCGACAGCCAGATGCTCGGCAACTGGCTGGTGACCCAGAGTGTCTACGAGAAGCTGACGCCCCCGCAGATGCGGGCGGACTGGGCGGTGCTGGTCAAGGCGGCCCCGGGCACCGACGTCGCCGCGCTGCGGGCCGACCTCGAGAAGGCCACCGACCGGTACCTGGTGGTGCAGGTCCAGGACCGCGAGCAGTTCAAGGGCACCCAGGGCCAGCAGATCGACACGCTCCTCGCGGTGCTGTACGGGTTGCTGGCGTTGGCGGTGGTGATCGCGATCCTCGGGATCGTGAACACGTTGGCGCTGTCTGTGGTCGAGCGTCGCCGCGAGATCGGCATGCTCAGGGCGGTCGGCATGCAGCGGGCGCAGGTGCGCCGGACGATCTACCTGGAGTCGGTGCTGATCGCGGTGTTCGGCGCGGCGGTCGGGGTGCTGCTCGGACTCGCCTTCGGGTGGGGCTTCGTGAGCACCCTCGCCGACCAGGGTCTCAACGTCATCGCGGTGCCGTGGGGCCAGGTGGCGGCGATGCTGCTGGGTTCGGGCGTGGTGGGGGTGCTGGCCGCGCTGTGGCCGGCCGCCCGGGCCGCCCGCACCCGCCCGCTGGAGGCGATCGCCGGGCTCTGATCCACACCACCGAACGGGCGGTTGCCGGGGGGAGACGTCGAGTGACGTACCCGGGAACCGCCCGTTCGTCGTTGTGGATCAGCGCGCGATGTCGACGACCAGGCGGGTCGGGTTGTCCAGCCGGGACACCGTGAACGGGCGACGCTCGCCGTCGAGGCCGACGAACGACTGCGTGGTGCCCTCGAACACGGTGCTGATCCGCGCCTGCGTGAGCCCGGTGGCCTCGCCGCCGGGCAGCGGGTTCGGGCCGCCGTACGGCGCGACGCCGGTGTCGAAGGGGTAGCCCGTGCCGGTGATCCTCACCTCGAGGAGCGAGCTCCCCGGGACGTCGAGCACGTCGCCGCTGCCGTCCTGGACGGCGTGGTCGACGTACTGCACGGCCCAGCCGGGGGCGCCGGTGCCGTCGAGCTCGTAGACGACGCGGTCGAAGCCGGGGTGTGCGCCGATCCGCAGCCCGGTCACCGTCAGCAACGCGTCCGGGGAGGCATCGGCGCGCTCGGGTTCGGTGCCGCCGGTGGGCGCCGGGACGATCGGCGTCGAGGTCGAGGTCGAGGTCGCGGTCGACCCCGAGACGACGGGCACCGGCACGGTCGCCGAGTCCGGGGCCGCGGTCTCGGTCCCGTTCGAGCAGCCGGTGAGGAGGAGGACGCCGGCCAGAACGGCCGCCGCCGCAGGGGCCAGGGACTTCTGCGGTTTCATTCGTCCAGGGTATTCGGACCGGGCGCCTCCTCTTCAGGAGTGGTCACTCCTCCGGCATCTCCGAGGAGTGGCGGTTGACGATCAGCCACTCGCCGTCCTGCTTCTGGTATACGAAAGTGAACCGGGCGTCCCGACGAAGTAGTCGACGATGCAGGCGTGTGCTGCCCTGGATCCGCGTCGGCGCCGGGGCACTCGACGAACGCTCGAAGGGTTCCCGCTGGCAGAGACAAGTGTAGCCAGCGGGGTGTTCGCCGGAGGGGCCTGAAATGTCAGCGGACGACCAGGTCGTGGTCGGTGGCGCTGAGGGTGATCGCGGCGATCTGCCTGCCGCGCATCCAGTCCCGGACGAACGCGTCGAGTGCCGGGTCGGACGCGCGGGCGGCGTATGCGTCGGCGGGAATCTCGACGGCGCCGACGAGGTGCCGGGGGTCGGCGTCGAGGCCGGGGCCGCGCGGGGTCATCCGCAGCCCGTCGGCGGTGTGCAGGACCACCGGCAACATTGTTCCGTCGGGCGCCGTCACCGTCGCCGGGCGAGTGGTCGCGGCCGGGTCGAAGTGGTCCACCGACAGGCGGTAGCCGGACGGTGCGGCGTGCTGGCCGACCGCGTCGAGCAGGCGCGGGTCGACGACCGTGTACGGGAAACCGATGTCGATGAGGACCTGGCCGTCGATGGCGGCGTCGCGGGCGGGCAGCGTCGTCGACAGGTTCCAGGGGGCGGGCGGCGCCAGGGTGTCGGCGGAGCGGTCCGCCGCGGAGTTGTCCAACGGGGTGCCCAGTCGGGCCGCGCCGGTGGGGGTGAAGTCCCAGGAGTCAGCGCTCAGATCCTTGTGCCAGAAACCCGTTTCGCCGTCGCGGCTGCCCTCCACCCGCAGCTCACGGCGGCCCGGTCCGGGACCGGTGGAGTGCACGCTGATCGCGGAGGTGATCTCCCCGGGGATCTTGGGCTGGTGCACCCAGTCCGGCGCGGGCAACTGGATCGCGGCGGTGCTGCGGTCGAGGGTCTCGGCCACCAGGTTGGGTGCGGTCGGCTTGCCGGACTGGTCGTCCCAGCTGTAGCGGAAGAAGATCGAGTCGGAACCGGACGAGTCGAAATCGAATGTGCGGGTGTACATGTCGCCGTACTGGTTGGTGACGAACGTGGTCGAACCGGCCGCGGACAGCGCAGTGGACCGGAACCGGCCGCCGAGCGGGCCGCCGATCTCGTAGCTGTCGTCGTTGGGTAGCCACGGGTCCGCGTAGGTGATGCGGCTGCCATCACCGGTCAGGGTCGGCACCATGGTCATCTTCCCGTACCCGACGTAGTGGATCCGTCCGGCGATGTCGGTGTAGGTCTGGTTGTCCCAGGGGGAGGAGACGCTCAGCGCCCAGCCGTTGGGTGTGGCCCCGGGCAGCTGCCGGCCGGGGCTGATCCACAGCGGCGCGCCCCATGCCGACGTCCAGTTCCACAGCAGCGGGAACTGGGACGCGTTGTCCATGGTGTAGATCCAGCCGTTGTCGTCCACGGCGATCAGTTCGTCGTCGTCGAGCGAGATCGCGACCAGTCGCCCGCGCAGGCATTCGGGCATCGGCACGTACCGCCACGGCTCGGCCGCGGCGCCGGCGTCGGGTCGGGGGCGGGTCAACAGATCGTGCCCGACCAGGGCGAAGTCCCAGAATCTGTTGAACTGCGTTGTCGGAGTGCGCAGTTCGATGCTCGTCGGAGCGTTCTGGCCGGTGAACGGGGGGAGATTGGTCAGCCCGGCCTGGCCGCCGCCGGACGGTGCGCCCGGGGGCAGTTGCGCCGTGCCGAACGGTACGCAGTCGGCCGGCCGGCTCGGTGGCGGCGGCGCGGCGACGGCGGTCGCCGGCCACAGCAGTCCGACCGCGACCACGGCAGCGATCGGTACGAGGCGTGAACGATCTCGGCTGGCACGATAGCGGCTCACCGGTCGAGTGTCGCACGAGATGCGGCGGTCACCGGCTCTGTGGCCGGAGTGTCGAGCCGTCCGCGACCGCGACGCCGTTGATGCTGCCCACGACCCACCGTTGTCCGTCATGGCGCAGGGTGCTGACGCCGGCGTTGGCGATCCGCGGCGACCGGTGGGTGAGCAACGAGTCGAGGACCGTCCGGATCACGCCGCCGTGGGTGACGATGACGATCGCGGACCCGGGGTGCTCGCGGGCGAGGTTGTCGATCGTCCGCAGCGCGCGCCGCCGCACCTCCGACCGCGGCTCGAGCCCGGGGTACCGCCCGTGCGGCCAGCGGTCGTAGGCCTCGAAGCCGGTGCTGCCCTCGGCTTCCCCGAAGTGCCGTTCCGCCAGGTCCGGGTAGGTGGCGGCGCGTTCGAGGCCCAGATGGGTGCCGATGATGTCGGCGGTCTCGCCGGCGCGGGAGAGCGGCGAGCTGACCAACAGGTCCCAGCGCTTTCGGGCCAGGTCGATCCCGGCCAGGCCGGCCTGACGGCGACCGGTGTCGTTGAGCGGGATGTCGGAGGACCCCTGCAGTCTGCCGCGGCGGTTCCAGTCGGTCTCGCCGTGTCGCACCAGAGCCAAGTACGTCATAGTCGCCGCAGGTTAGCACCGGACATCGGCGCTCGCCCGTGCGCGAGCCCCGGCCGGGTGTGAGGGCCGGCCTCGGGTCGTGGGCGCCGCCCGCGCGCCACACAGGCGAGTGACACGCGACTGCCCCCCGTCCGTAGACGAGGGGCAGTCACCGAACACGGACGTATCAGTTCTCGCAGGCGATTCCGTCGTTGTCGCGATCCAGGTGCGCGGCGTAGCCGGCCTCGCCGCGGTAGATCGGAGTGACGCCGGCGTTGCGTGCCTCGGTGCAGTTCTTGTACGTCCGGTTCGGCTTCGCCTGCGCGGGCGGCGCCGGGGCCGGTCTCCAATTTCGTCGTTGGGTGGACCAGGAAGGGTATCCGGCATACCGATCGGTCTCCAATTCGTCTGCGGCGGTGGATACCGCGGCGAAAATGTCCGATTTCGTGCCAAGCTGTCAGCCATGGTGACCCGCATTCCCGAGACCCCGCGCCTGGTGAACACGGCCGAGCAGGCGGTATGGGAGGCATTGCTGGGCCAACTCGGCGACGGCGACCTGGTGGTGGCGAACCAGCGCGTCACCGACCGGCAGAAGGACCACGAGATCGACTTCGTCGTCGCCATCGAGGGGCAGGGCATCGTCTGCCTCGAGGTCAAGGGTGGCGAGATCTGGCACGACGGGACGAACTGGCTCCAGGACCGGCGCGGTCGGCCCACCCCGATCCACCCGGTACGGCAGGTCCGCGAATCGTGCTACGCGCTCCGCAGATTCGTCGAGGACGACCCGCGCTGGAGCCAGGGCCGGCTGCACTGGGACCACATGGTGGTCTTCCCGAACTCCGAGATCGGTGACGACTTCGCGTTGCCGGACTGCCCGCGCTGGAAGGTGGTCGACCGGTCTCAACTGGACCAGCTCGTGTCCAGGATGTGGAAGGTGTTGGTGGGCAACGAGATGGACCGGCCGGGGCTGACACCGCTCGGGGTGGAGCAGCTCGCCGACGCGCTTGCGGGCCGCGGACTTCCCCAGCGCGATGTGGTTTCCCGGGCGATCGCCCACGAGGAGGCGGCGAACGCGCTGTCCGCGGAGCAGGCCACGATTCTTCGCGCGACGGCGCTGCTCAATCGCGTCGAGGTGCGGGGCGGCGCGGGTAGCGGCAAGACGTTCCTCGCCGTCGAGCAGGCCCGGCGGCTGGCGAAGTCGGGGCAGCGGGTGGCGCTCATCTGCTACTCGCACGGCCTCGCCTCGTACCTCGGGCGCCTCGCGGAGACCTGGCCGCGGCGCGAGCGTCCGGCGTACGTCGGCGAGTTCCACGCGCTGGGCCAGCTGTGGGGCGCGCCCGAGGGGCCGGACGAATCCCTCCGCACCGCGGACACCGTCCGGTTCTGGGAGCAGGAACTGCCGCGCACCATGGCCGAACTCGCGGCGGCCCTGCCTCCCGGACAGCGGTTCGACTCGGTGGTGATCGACGAGGCGCAGGACTTCGCGGACGCCTGGTGGCAGCCCATCCTCGCGGCGCTCGAGGACGACGAGTCCGGCGGGATCTACGTCTTCAGCGACGAGGGGCAGCGGGTGTTCGACCGGCAGGGCGTTCCCCCGGTCCAGCTGGTGCCGCTGGTGCTCGACCACAACCTGCGCAACACCAGACAGATCGCGGGCGCGTTCGTCCCGCTCGTCGGGCAGCGGATGCGGTTGCTCGGCGGGGAGGGCCCGGAGGTGCGGTTCGTGCCGTGCTCGGCGGCGGACGCGCTGGCGGTCGCGGACGACCAGGTGGACCTCCTCCTGGACGACGGCTGGCGTCCCGAGGATCTGGCGCTGCTCGCCACCGGCAGCAGGCACCCCGAGCAGGTGGGCCGGCAGCGGGAGGGCAACGAGGCCTACTGGAAGAGCTTCTGGGACACCGAGCAGGTGTTCTACGGCCACGTCCTCGGGTTCAAGGGGCTCGAACGTGCGGCGGTGGTGTTGGCGGTGAACGAGGAAGTGGCACAGGAGCGTTCGAGGGAACGGCTGTACGTCGGGCTGTCCCGTGCGCGCGACCAGCTGGTGGTGTGCGGCGAACCGGCGCTGATCCGCGAGGTCGGTGGCGAGGAGCTGGCCCGCCGGCTGGGCCTCTAGGAGAGGGAGCGGGCCGTCACGCCCGGCGAATTTCTGGGACAGTGGTGGTCTGGGGCGCGGTGGCGGCGACCCGGAACAACGGGAGGGCGCGATGTCGGATGGCGTGCAGGGCCGTGGCGGCGAGACGGCCGCGCAGCGGCGTGAGCGCATCTCGCGGCAGGTTCGGCGGTGGTGCGAGCAGGCGCGAATCGAGGGCGGCCCCCGCGAGCTCTCCGACGACGCCGCGGTGCTGATCGCGGCCGGGTACCTCGACGAGCCCACCCGGCAGGTGCTGACCAACCGACGCCGCGCCGGTCGCGGTGTCCCCACGATCCTCGGGTTCACGCAGTTGCGCCTGCTGACCGACGAGCAGACGCGTCTCGAGCAGCGCGCGGCGCAGTCGCGTCCGGGTGCCGCCTCGCTGGTGGCCGGGTACCGCGCGACGGAACTGGCCCGCCGCCTGCAGGCCGCGCGGTCTGCCGTGGTGATGTCCGGGTCGCACTACGCGAGCGGTGTGCGGGCCATCCGCCGGGACCGGCGCGACGGCATGCACCTCGAGCCGGCGCAGCGGGAGGCCCTGTTCGTGGCGTTGCAACGCACCCCCGCGCCGCTGCCCGGCGAGCGTCGCCCGGTCGAGCAGGTGCTGGGCGCCGCGTTCGGCGCGGCGGCCGACCGGATCGCGGCGCGGTCGGAGGGGACGGCACTGGCCGCGGCGAGCAAGCGGGCCGCGCAGGTGCTGGGGGCCGCATCGGACCCGGACGGCGAGCGGTTCGTGGACCCCGTCGATGCACTGCTGTTCCTGGCCGGCACGCTCTTCGACCGGATCGAGGGGTCCGCGGCCTGGCATTCCGAGCACTTCGCCGTCCAGCGGGTGCAACTGGACCTGGCCGAGGAACTGACGCAGATCGCGGTGGACGCCGTCGCGCTGCGGGGGATCGGTGCCGAGCTGGCGGTGGCCCTGCGCTCGGCCCGCGTCGAGGCCGCCCGGGATCAGATCCAGGCCAGGCAGCGGGCGCTCGAACCCGTCTGGGACCAGCTGGTGGAGCGGGTGGCGGCGTTGGCCCGGATCGGCGACCTGCTGGGCCAGGCCGAGGACCAGTTGCGGTCGATGGCGGCGGTGGAGCGGACCCTGAGCCTGGACTCCCGGATCGACGACCTCATCGCCCGGTCCGGGAACCGGGAGCTGTCCGCGCAGAACACCCACCACGTCGGGGACCAGTTCGGCGAGGTCGAGGCGTTGATGCTCGGCTACCAGGACGTGCTCTACGGCGACATCCTGGCGTTGACCACCCGGTCGCGGCCCGGCGGAGGTTCGGCGTAGCCGTCAGTCCTGCGCGCCGACCAGACGCAGGGCAAGTTCCGAGTACAGGTCGGCGACGGCCTCGGGTTCGGTGATGCCGCCGCTGGGGAACCAGCGGCACACGTCCACGCACAGCGAGTTGATCGCCAGGGTGACGCCCTCGACGTCGGGCACCACGAAGCTGCCGTCCTCCGCGCCGGCCCGCACGATGCGCTTGACGATTCGGCTGATGTCGCGGCGCAGGCCGATGACCGTGCGGTAGTGCTCCGGCGAGAGTGCGGTCAGTTCGTACTGGACCACCCGTCCGCGGGCATGGTGGGTGGCGTGCCAGCCGCTGAACGCGCCCACCACCGACCGCAGCCGGACCGCGGCCGAATCGTCCGCGTGGTCGGCGGCGGTCAGCACTTCCACGCACCGGACGTGGCCCTCGTAGGTGATCGCGTAGAGCAGTTCTTCCTTGGACTTGTAGTGCGGGTACATGGCGGCGGGGCTGAGGCCCAGGCGGGCGGCGATGTCGCGGGTGGTGGTGCCGCCGTAGCCCTTCTCGGCGAACGCCTCGATCGCGGCGGCCCGAATGCGCGCGGCGGCCTTGGAGGTGCTCAGCACGCCGTCGTCCAGCGTCGTCATCGATGCCTCCCGTTCTCGCTCGTGTCCGGTGTGCGGCTCCTTGACAACGCCCATCGGTCCGGTCAGTATAAGCATGCGCTTAGATTATGAGCGAACGCTTATTTTCTGACGGGCTGGACCCGTAACCGGTTCCTCGGGCCCAGGTAAGCCCGGCCCTCGATCTGACACAGAAGGCACACCATGAACCTGAAACTCACCGACGAGGAACTGGCGTTCCGCGACGAGATGCGGACGTTCTTCACCACCCAGGTCCCCGCGGAGGTTCGCGAGCGGACCCTCGCGGGCACGCTGACCAGCGAGGACTTCGTCACCGCCCAGCAGGCGCTCAATGCCGCCGGACTCGCGGTGCCGAACTGGCCGACCGAGTGGGGCGGCCGGGACTGGACTCCCGTGCAGCACCACATCTGGCTCGACGAGATGCAGCTCGCCTCGGTGCCGGACCCGCTGGCCTTCAACGCCAACATGGTCGGCCCGGTGATCGCGGCCTTCGGTTCGCAGGAGCAGAAGGAGAAGTTCCTCCCCCCGACCGCCAACCTCGACATCTGGTGGTGCCAGGGCTTCTCCGAGCCCGAGGCCGGCTCGGACCTGGCCTCGCTCAAGACCAGTGCGGTCCGCGACGGCGACGACTACATCGTCAACGGCCAGAAGACCTGGACCACGTTGGCCCAGCATGCCGACTGGATCTTCTGCCTGGTGCGCACCGACCCCAACGCGCCCAAGCGGCAGGCCGGCATCTCCTTCCTGCTGATCGACATGAAGACGCCGGGTGTCACGGTCCGCCCGATCAAGCTGATCGACGGCGGCTACGAGGTCAACGAGGTGTGGTTCGAGGACGTCCGCGTCCCCGCCGAGAACCTCGTCGGCGAGGAGAACGCCGGCTGGGGCTACGCGAAGTTCCTGCTCGGCAACGAGCGCACCGGCGTCACCCGGGTGGGGGCGTCGAAGGTGCGCCTCGCGCAGGCCAAGGAACTGGCCGCGCAGACCAAGATCGGGGAGGGCACCCTCCTCGAGGACCCGCTGTTCGCCGCCCGCCTCGCCGAGTTGGAGAACGAGCTGGTCGCGCTCGAGCTCACCCAGCTGCGCGTCGTTGCCGGTTCCGCCGACGGCAAGCCGAACCCGGCGTCGTCGTTGCTCAAGCTTCGTGGCTCCGAGCTGCAGCAGGCCGCCACCGAGATCCTGATGGACGTGGCCGGCCCGGACTCGCTGCCCTTCGAGGCGGCCGACATCGCCTCGCCGGCCTGGGCGCAGCACGCCACCCCGACCTTCCTGAACTACCGCAAGGTATCCATCTACAGCGGATCGAGCGAGGTGCAGCGCACCATCATCGCCTCCTCGATCCTCGGATTGTGAGGCGCAGCCATGGATTTCGAACTCAATGACGAACAGGGCATGCTGCGCGACACGACCCGTGAGCTGCTGAGCCGCAGTTACGACGCCGAGAAGCGCAACGCCGTCGTCGCCACCGACCTCGGCTGGAGCCAGGACGTGTGGAAGAACTTCGCCGAGATCGGCCTGCTCGGGCTGCCGTTCGCCGAGGCGGACGGCGGAATGGGTGCCGGACCGGTCGAGACGATGGCCGTGATGAACGAGATCGGCCGCTCGCTGGCGCCGGAACCGTACCTCGACGCGGTGCTCGTCCCCGGCGGGTTGATCGCCGAGGTCGGTTCCGCCGAGCAGCGGGCCGCAGTCCTGCCGACGCTGAGCGAGGGCGGCATCCTGCTCGCGTTCGCGCACGACGAGCCGGGTACCCGCTGGCCGGCGGCGGCCGTCAGCACCACGGCGACCCCGAAGGGCGACGGCTGGATCCTCAACGGCCGCAAGAACCCGGTGCTGCACGGCGACTGCGCCGACATCCTCGTGGTGAGCGCGGCCCTGCCGGACGGCGGCGTCGGCCTGTTCCTGGTCAACGTCGACGCGGACGGCGTCACCCGGACCAACTACGCCACCCACGACGGACTGCGCGGCGCGCAGGTCGACCTCGTGGAGGCGCCGGCCAAGGCGCTCGGCGACGGGAGCGACGCGTCGGCGGCCATCACCGCGGCGCAGGTCCGCGCCCAGGCCGCACTGTGCGCGGAGGCCGTCGGAGCCATGTCCGAGGCCCTGCGTCTGACCACCGAATACCTCAAGCAGCGCAAGCAGTTCGGGGTCCCGCTGGCCAAGTTCCAGACGCTGACCCAGCGCGCCGCCGACATGTACGTTCGGCTCGAGCTGGCCAGCAGCATGAGCCTGTACGCGACGATGTCGCTGGCCGACGGGGTCGTCGACCCGATCGTCGCCTCGCGGGCCAAGCTCCAGATCGGCCGCGTGGCGCGGGAGATCGGCGCCGAGGCGATCCAGATGCACGGCGGTATCGGAATGACGGCTGAATACCCGGTCGGACACTACGTCTCGCGTCTGATCGCCATCGACCACACGCTGGGCAGCGCCGACGACCACCTGAGGGTGCTCGCCGGACAGGTCGCGAGCTACGACAAGGTCGACATCTCGTAACTGCTCGACTCGTCGGTACCGGAGTACCGAGCCAGGCCCCGCCGACCAGCACGGTCGGCGGGGCCTCACGTTTTGGTCCGCCTCGCCCCGTCGCGCCTCCGCCGATCTCCGCCCGAACGGCCCTATCCTCTTTACGGAAACTTTAGCGACGACTGGTACATCGAGAATTCACGTCAGGTGCACGCGGGTGGGCAACGCGAATTGCGGATTCTCGCGAAGGGAACATCCATGAACATCCGTGCGGGACTCAGGTTCCTCTGCCTGGGCGTGTTTCTCGTCGGGCTGGTGGGCGCCGGCGTGGCGATCTACAACCTCGACGCCGTGACGACGGTGCTCTCGCTGATCGTGGCGTCGGTGTCGGGGCTGTACCTGCTGAAGATGCGCGCCCAGGCGCAGGGCAGGCTGGACCGGTCCGCCTGAGCGTTCCCGGCGGGTACGCGACGGAAGGGGATGTCGTGGGGATGCTGTAGTCATGTCTGCGACCCCCGTCGAAATTCGTACCCCTCAGGAGTAGCGCCGTGCCGATCGCGCTGAACACGCTTCCCGCGACCGACCTAGCAGACGCGCCGTGGGTGGATCTGCTGCCCTGGCTCGACGAGTACGTGTCATCGCGTGCCGCCCTGCTCGAGCCGCTGGCGCCGTCACCGGACTGGTGGTTCAGCGAGACCCCGGTGTTCACCGCCGCGGAGGCCGACCTCGACGGGATCTTGAGCGAGCTGTCGAGGGTGTTCACCGCCCAGCATCCGGATCTCGAGTTCGCCACGGCCCTTCGTCCGTTGTCGGACTCGATCCCGGTGGCGGCCCTCGGGCTGGGCACCAGGGCGTCGGCGACGCTGCATCGGATGTCCGGTGACGGTTCGGTGGGCGACCTGTTGGGGAAGCGCGCCGCCGACCTGTTCGCGGTCCGCGGGACCGGGCCGGACACCGTGCACGAGATCGTCGGCGCGCTCCTGACGCTGGCGTTGGTCCGGGATCCGGCGGTGCTCGGCGCGCCGGACTCGGAACCGACCGAGCGGGAGCCGGTCCTGCGCCAGCTGGTGGAGGACCTGGCCCAGCTGGCGCAGTGGCGCCGGGTCCGAGGCGAGGCGGACGAGCCGCTCGTGCGGCTGGCGATCGAGGCGGATGCCCCCGAGCAGGTCCAGGAGATCGCGACCCGAATCGCCGCGCTCACCCCGGCGGACCTGCCGGTCACCGACATCGTCGCCGACCCGGTGGACGAGCTCGAGGAGGTCTTCGCGCAGCTGGACGAGCGCGAACGGGCCGTGCTGGGGCGCAGGTTCCTGGCGATCGAGCCCGCGACGCAGTCCGCGCTGGGTGCCCAGCTGGGACTGAGTGCGGGACGCGTCGGCCAGATCGAGGCGGCGCTCAAGGCGAAGCTGGCGCGGGCGTTCGGCTTCGGCACCGCGGTGGGCAACCTGCTGGCCAGCCTGCGGGTGGAGATCCAGCCGGTTGCGGCCATGACCCGGCTGCTCGCCCGCCACCCGGGAATCGAGCGGGTGGTCCCCAGCGTGGGGGTGCCGCTCTGGCTCGTGCTGGACCGGTTGGACGACTACTTCGAGGTCACCGACGGCTGGGCGGCCGCGCCGGGGGTCCGGGAGGCGAAGGCCCGCACGCTGTCGCTGCTCGAGGAGTTCGAGTCGGCCAACGGGGTGGTGGAGCTGGCCGTGATCGCCGACGCCGCCGGGCTGCCGTACGACGAGGTGGTCCAGTGGCTGGGCTGGTGCGGCGTGCACGTCCTCGGCGACCGCGCCCTGACCCGCACCCGCAATGCCGGCGACCACGCGGCGGGCATCCTCGAGGCGGCCGGCGCCGCGCTGACGGTCGACGAGATCGTCGACCGGATGGATCGAGACCGCAGTCCGCGCACGGTGTCCAGCGCACTGGCCGGCGACGATCGCCTGGTCCGGGCCGAGGACGGTGGCTGGAGCCTCGCGGAGTGGGGCACCGAGGAGTACGCCACCATCCGCCGACAGATCGCCCGGCTCATCGACGACCACGGCGGCCGCGTCGACCTCGCCGAGGTGGTGGCGGACATCGTCGCCCGGTTCCCCGTCTCGACGGCCAGCGTCCAGACCTACGCCGCGAGTGGCGATTTCGAGGTTTCCGGCGGGCAGGTGCGACGGCGTCGCCGACGCAGCGTCGAGTCGCGTCCGCCCGAGCAGACCCGCCGTTGCTACCGAGGCGACGGGGTGTGGCGCTACCGGCTCGGCGTGACGCGCGATCATCTGCGCGGCTCGGGCTTCCCGGTGCCGGCCGGCGTCGCGGCCCTGGCCGGGTGCGAGCACGGCCAGAGCGTCGAGCTGGTCAGCAGACTCGGTACCCAGACGATCCGGTGGACCGGCCTGCAGCCGACCAGCGGCACGATCCGCCGGTTCCTGGAGGACGGGTCCGTCGGCGAGGGCGCGGAGATCTTCCTCGAGTTCCGGACCGGCAACGGCTTCGACGTCGCGCTGGTCCGACGGGTCGACGCCGCCGCCCCGCCGCTGGCGCGGGCACTGGCACTGATCGGGCACGACGACCCGGAATCGTTGTCCGACAACGAGAGCGCCGCGGTGCTGGCCGAGGGGATCGGCCTGGCCGACGAGACCCGTCCGCGTCGGATCCTCAGCGCCTACCGGGCCCGTGGCGAGGACGAGGTGTCCGACCTGCTCGAGCAGGCCTGGGTGCGGCAGGCTCCGGCCGATGCCTGACGTCGCCGAGCCCGTCCTGGCGCCGGCCGACGCCGGCGACGAGGCCCGGGTCGTCGAGACCAGGTCGCTGCCACCGGACTCCTCGCTGATCTCCGCGCTGGGCCTGCACCACAGCCTGCCCACCGCGCTGGCGGACCTGGTCGACAACAGCGTCGATGCGGGTGCGGGAAACGTGCTGATCCGGTTCGTCCAGGACGGCACCCGGATCGTCGGGCTGGAGGTGGTCGACGACGGCAAGGGCATGGACGACGCGACGATCGACCTGGCGATGACCTACGCCCACACCCGGGACTACTCGGACACCGACCTGGGGCACTTCGGCCTCGGGCTCAAGGCCGCCTCGCTGAGTCAGGCCCGAGTGCTCACGGTGTGGTCCAAGGCCGCCGGATCGCCGGCCGTCGGACGAATGCTGGACGGGGACAACATCACCGACGACTACCGGGTGGCGGTGCTCGACACCGACCAGGCGCAGCGACGGTTCGCCGCGGTGGCGCCGCGATTCCCGCTGGCGACCGGGACGGTGGTCGAGTGGCGTGGGATCCACACCTTCCTGATGTCTTCGGACGCCGACGAGCAGACCAGCTGGCTCGAGCGGACCCTCGACGAGGTACGCAGTCACCTCGGCATCGTCGCGCACCGACTCATCGCGGACGGCCGCATCCGGATCACCCTGGACGTGTTCGACGTCCGCGCCGGCCGTCCCGGCGCCCTGCGCACCGTCGTGGCCGTGGATCCGTTCGGCTACGGGCGCTCCGGCGACCAGCGCTACCCGCGCGCACTCGACATCCCGCTCGGCTCGCCGCGGGCGGTCGCGCACCTGTGGCCCGCCCGTTCCGCCGCGCCCGAGTTCCGACTCGGCGGCGCACCGGGCCGCGATCTGCAGGGTCTGTACTTCTACCGCCGAGACCGGCTCCTGCAGATCGGCGGCTGGAACGGGCTCGTGCACGCGCGGCCGGACTTCGGGCTCGCCAGGATCGCGATCGACCTCGAGGGCGAGTTCGCCCGGCATGTGCGGATCAACCCCGAGAAGTCGGGGCTGACACTCGACGCCACGGCCGCGGCGGCGCTGGAACAGGCGATACTCGTCGACGGCGGTCGGGACGGGTCCGAGGCGGATGCGGCCGGGACGGGACTGCGCGGATACCTCGACGACGCGGTCGCGCTGGTGCGCGCGTCCCGGGTCGGCCAGCATCGGCCGGTGACCGTGGTGGAGCCGTCCGACGGGTTGCCGGAAGACGTCCTCGACGCGTATGCCGACGCGGTCGAGTTCAGCGCCGGGGCCGACCCGGTCGGGATCCGCTGGCGCTCGCTGGCCCGAGACCGGGTCTTCGAGGTCGACCTCGACAGTCGCACGCTCTGGCTCAATGCGCGCCACCGCACCGTGCTGGTCGGGCACCGCAGTCTCGACCCGATCGATGCACCGATGCTCAAGACCCTCTTCCATCTGCTGGTCAGCGACCTCTTCGAGGGGGTCCGGCTCAGCGCCCGAGACCACGAGCGGATGGGGGCGTGGCAGGGTGTCCTGCTCGCCGCGGTGACTGCGGAAGAGACGGCGCGGGCGGATCGACGAACGGGGGAGCGGTGAGCCAGGTCGTGTTCACGGCGGCGGCAAAGCAGGTGCAGGCGCTCGACGGGTTCGCACCCGAAAACCTCCTGGAACCGATCGGTTTCGCGGTCCGGTCCAGCTTTCCCGACGGGCTGACGGCCGCCGACCTCGTCGCGGTGCTCACCTCGGAGGACGCTCCACTGGTCCAGCGTGCGTTGCGCTCGCAGTTGCGTCGGTGGGACGCCGAGGAGGCCGAGGACTGGGCCGCCGGCACCGCGCCGCGGACACCGGAGCGCCGGGCCCGCGCCTACACGCTGCTCGGGGTTCCCGCCGAGTGGCACGCAGACCTCGACGCCGCCTACCCCGGCAGTGCCGGATCGGTGGTGATCGCCGCACCGCAGCCGTGGGACCCCTGGTACACGCCGGGCCTGCGTAGGGAACGCGACTTCTACTGGCGGGCCTACACCGGGGTGCTCGCCGCGAAGAACTGGGATCCCGACGTCGTCGACCGACTCGACGACGCGACCACCGAGGTGGTCAAGCGGTTGGCGGACCCGACGCGGGACGAGCCGTACCAGTCCAAGGGCCTGGTCGTCGGCTACGTCCAGAGCGGCAAGACCGCCAACTTCAGCGGGGTGGTCGCCAAGGCCGTCGACGCCGGCTACCGGCTGGTGATCGTGTTGACCGGCACCATCGAGATGCTGCGCAGCCAGACGCAGCGGCGTCTCGACATGGAACTGGTGGGACGGCAGAACATCGAGGCCGGCGTCGCCGACGACTACGCCGACGACGAGGACTGGCTCGCCGACAGGTTCCTGGTCCACGACGTGGACCCCAACAAGACCAACGACGTACCCGCCATCCGCAGGCTCACGACGTCGGACTTCGACTACAAGAGCCTGCTGGCCGGCCTGAGTGCGCTGCACTTCGAGTTCGCGGATCACACCCTGCCGCTGCATCACCCGACCAACCTGCACGGCAGCAACATTCGGCTCGCGGTGGTCAAGAAGAACAAGTCGACCCTCGAGAAGCTGGTGGCCGACCTGAAGCGGATCCCCACCGATCTCGCGCAGGTACCGACGCTCATCATCGACGACGAGGCCGACCAGGCGTCGGTGAACACTGTCAACCCCGGCAAGGCGAAGACCTCCGAGGACAAGGACCGCACCGCGATCAACCGGATGATCGCCGAGCTGCTGGGGATGCTGCCGCGGGCCCAGTACATCGGGTACACGGCCACTCCGTTCGCGAATGTCTTCGTGGACCCGGAGGATTCGCAGGACATCTTCCCCAAGGACTTCATCGTCAGCCTGGAGCGCCCGGGGCCGTACATGGGCGGCGCGGACTTCCATGACTTCGACACCGGCCTCGACGACGCAGACGGGCCCGCGCCCGGAGAACGCACGCCGGCGAACTCGAACGAACTGGCCTACGTCCGGGACCTGGTCGCCGGCTGGGACGAGGACCGCGAGCCGGAGATGACCCGGGCGGTGGACTCGTTCGTGCTCGCCGGTGCGGTCAAGCTGTTCCGGTCCTCCCGCGGTGCCGGGCCGTTCCGGCACCACACCATGCTCGTGCACGAGTCGGTCAAGCAGGCCGAACACGAGGTGCTCGCGCAGGAGTTCCGGGCGTTGTGGCGCACCGGCGGCTACAGCAGTGCGCAGGGACTGGCCCGGCTCGAGGCGTTGTGGCACAACGACTTCGCGGTGGTGTGCGCGGCGAGGGCCGGCCGGGGCGACGCGATCCCGGCCGCGTTCGACGAACTCGAGCCCTTCGTCGGGGCGGCGGTCGACAAGATCTCCGAGGGCGCCACCCCGGTGATCGTGGTGAACGGGGCGGCGGAGAAGGACTACGGGCAGGACGCGCTCGACTTCCAGTCCCGTGGGGTGTGGAAGATCCTGGTCGGCGGCACGAAACTCAGCCGCGGGTTCACCGTCGAGGGCCTGACCACCACCTACTACACCCGCCGGACCCTGCAGGCGGACACCCTGATGCAGATGGGTCGCTGGTTCGGCTTCCGCCCGGGGTACCGGGACCTGGTGCGGTTGTTCATCGGCCGCAACGTCAACGGGCCGGCGGGCAAGGTCTTCGACCTGTACGAGGCATTCGAGGCCATCGTCCGGGACGAGGAGGAGTTCCGCGCGGAACTCGCTCGGTTCTCCGGGCTCAACGAGGACGGGTATCCGATGGTGCGGCCGGAACACGTGCCGCCCATGGTGTTCCAGCAGTTGCCCTGGCTGCGGCCGACCAGCTCGAACAAGATGTACAACGCGGAGCTGGCCTACCGGGGGGTCGGCGGGGAGAGCTTCAGCTTCACCATGCAGCCGCCCCGCAAGGCGGACGTCAATCCCCGGCACTTCAAGGCCGTGCGACCGCTGCTGGAGGCGCTGGACGAGCTCGGCATCTTCCACTTCGCGGACAAGGACGGCAGGACCCGGCAGTTCGCGGCCCGGTACGGGGTGGTGACGGCCGAGCAGCTGCTCACCGCCGTCGACCAGTTCGTGTGGGACCCGAACTGGGACTTCACCCCGCACCGGGAGTCGTTGGTGCGCGCGATGGACGCCGGCACCCTCACCGAGTGGGCGGTGCTGTTGCCGCAGCCGAAGACCCGCACGCCGGTGCACGTCGAGGGGTGGGGCCCGCTGCCGATCGTGAACCGGCAGCGCCGCGAGCGTGACTACCGTCGCGGGTTCTCCGGCACCGCGGTCCGCGAGCGCGACGCGATCGAATCAATCGCCGGCAACACGGACAAGGACGGGGGCCCGCTGGCGCGGCAGTTGCACCGGCCGGCCCGCGGCGGCCTGCTGCTGATGTTCGCCAGCGATCCCGCCGATCGGCACCTCAAGCGGGCGGCGACGGGACCGATCGATCCGCAGGACCTCGCGACGCTGTTCTCCTATGCTCTGCCGCGGGCGGCGGAGCCGAAGGGCAGGGTCGGCTTCCGGGTCAAGAAGACCGGCGGCGCGATCGTCGACGCGTAGCTTCCACATTCCGAGGGACACGAAGATGACGAGGGGACGACGATGGCGCGCGCCATAGCGACTATCAATCTGAAGGGTGGCGTCGGGAAGTCGACGACCACCGTGGCGTTGGCAGAGTTCATGGCCGCGGAGTTCGGTCAGCGGGTGCTGGTGATCGACCTGGACCCACAGACGAACCTCACCACGATGATGATCGGGGAGCGGCGTTGGGAGGAACTCAACGCCGCGGGGCTCACCCTGGCGACGCTGTTCCGCAACGCCGTCGACCGCGATCCGGCCTTGCCTCAGTTCGACCTGGCCAAGACCGTGCAGCGCGGCGTCTCCTCGGTCAAGGCGGTGCACAGCGTGGACCTGCTGCCGTCCTCGCTGGACCTGATGGAGGTGCAGGAGGCGCTGAGCTTCGTGCAGTTCAACGACCCGTACTCGAACGCGCCGGTGGAGATCCTCCGCAACGCGGTCGCCGAGATCGCGGACTTCTACGACTACATCC